>JBAVVF010000292.1:0-9614 GCA_049697155.1 Anaerolineales bacterium | reverse complement strand
GCCTAACCTACAATGGGAAAACCCCCGGGGAATTCGATAATCGATGAATTGGTGATGGATCACTCTGTCAGGAGGTGCTGCGCGTTCGTGAAAACCGAACTCTACAACCATCCGGGCCGCCATGGCCTATTGTCACATGTTTAACCAACTCACCCGAGGAGAACTGTATGAGTAAATCTTTGTTCAGGATGTTTTCAGCAATCATGATCTTGTCTCTGATGATCATGGCCCTGCCGGTGCAGAGTGCACAGGCAATTTCACCCAACATTGTCATCAGTCAGGTATACGGGGGGGGTGGAAATAGCGGTGCAACCTTCACTCATGATTTCGTCGAGCTATTCAACCGGGGGACTTCCCCGGTTTCGCTGGCCGGATGGTCGGTTCAGTATGCAAGCGCGACCGGAACGGGTAACTTCGGCGCAAGCGCCACCCAGTTGACGGAGCTGCCGGCAGTCTCCATTGGCCCCGGTCAGTATTTTCTCATTCAGGAAGCTCAAGGTGCTGGCGGCACAACTCCTCTTCCTGCGCCTGAGGTTGTCGATCCGACCCCGATCAACATGAGCGGTACGGGCGGCAAGGTTGCCTTGGTGAATACCACCGCCTCATTGGGCTGCAATGGCGGCTCGACTCCCTGCTCGACTGCCCAGTTGGCCCAGATCGTGGACCTGGTGGGCTGGGATGGCGCCAACTTCTATGAGAGCGCACCGGCTCTTGCCACAACCAACACGACCGCTGCACTTCGGGCGGTCGGCGGCTGCACGGAAACCGATAACAACAGCAGCGACTTCAGCGTGGGTGCCCCGACACCCCGCAATACCACCTCGCCGCTGAACGCTTGCTCGTCGGATGATACGGCCCCCGCCGTCTCCAGCACGGTCCCCGCGGATGGAGCCGTGGATGTCCTCATCAATTCCAATATCGACGTGACGTTTAGCGAGCCGGTTGATGTGAGCGGCAGCTGGTTTAGCATTTCCTGTGCCGTCAGCGGCGCACATACAGCCGCAGTCAGCGGCGGACCGACAGCCTTCACCCTGAACCCGGACGCTGATTTTGCCAATACCGAGAACTGTACTGTCGTCGTTACTGCGGCCCAGGTAACCGACCAGGATACGAATGACCCGCCGGATGCCATGACCGCCGATCATACCTTTGGTTTTACAACGGCCGGCAACGTCTGTACGACAACGTATACGCCCGCTTATCAAATCCAGGGCAGCGGCATGTCCGCCGCGCTCACCGGCAACGTTACCACGCAGGGTGTGGTCGTTGGCGATTTTGAAGGCAGCGCAGCCGCCCAGGGTTTCTACCTTCAGGATGCAACGGGAGATGCCGACACCGCCACGTCGGATGGCATCTTTGTCTTCACCGGCAGTGCCAATGCTGTGAACGTTGGAGACGTGGTTCGGGTCACGGGTTTCGCCCGCGAGCGCTTCAATCAGACCGCGCTCAACGGCTCGAACAGCAACTCCTCGCCCGTGATGAATATCGTCAACTGCGGCACGGGAACAGTCGCGGCGACCGATGTGACGCTGCCTTTTGCCAGTGCCACCGACCCGGAGCGCTTCGAGGGCATGCTGGTGCGGTTCCCACAGCCCCTGGTCATCGCGGAATACTTCAACTACGAACGCTTCGGCGAGCTCGTCATTGCTCTGCCGCTCCCCGGCGAGACGCGTCCGTTTACCCCGACGGCCATCGAGGAGCCGGGTGCACCGGCCCAGGCTCGTGCCCTGACGAATACCCTCAGCCGCATTACTCTGGACGACGCGGTCAGCGCCCAAAACCCGAGCGTCTTACGCCACCCGAATGGTCTGCCCTTCAGCCTGGCCAACCGCTTCCGCGGCGGGGACACCGTCCAGAATGCGGTCGGCGTGCTTGGCTTCGACTTCAGCCTGTATCGCATCTTCCCGACGGGCCCGGCCGACTATACGGCGGTCAACCCCCGTCCGGCTGCCCCTGAACCGGTGAGCGGAACACTGCGTGTCGCGGCGATGAACACGCTCAACTTCTTCCTGAGCCCGGACAATATCCAGGAACCTTCCAACGCTCCCGATAACCCCGCCGATAACATCTGCGGTCCCGTACCCAGCTTGGAATGCCGCGGCTTCGACGGCGACCAGCCCCTGGAGCTCCAGCGCCAGCGTGACAAGCTTCTGGCCGCGATCGCCGGCCTGGATGCGGATGTCGTTGGCCTGAACGAGCTGGAGAATACGATCAATGTGGAACCCCTCGGCGACCCGACCCATGGGATCGTCGCCGGATTGAATGCGATGTTCGGCCCCGGTACATATGATTACATCGATACCGGCGTGATCGGAACCGACGCCATCCGCGTGGGCATGATCTACAAGCCCGCCAGGGTTCAGCCGGTCGGCGATTTCCAGATCCTGACCACGGCTGTTGACCCGCGCTTCCTCGATACCAAGAATCGCCCCGCCCTGGCCCAGACCTTCGAAGAACTGGCCACGGGCGCGCGCTTCACGGCGGTCGTCAATCATCTCAAATCCAAGGGCTCCGACTGCAACGATGTGGGCGATCCCGATACCGGCGACGGTCAGGGCAATTGCAACCTGACACGCGCAGCTGCCGCCCAGGCCCTCGTGGACTGGCTCGCCACCGACCCGACCGGCAGCGGCGACCCGGACTTCATCATCATGGGCGACCTGAACTCCTATGCCCAGGAAGATCCGATCGACGCCATCAAGGCCGGCCCCGATGATGTTGCCGGAACCGCCGACGATTACACCAACCTGATCGCGCAATTCCAGGGCACGTACGCCTACTCGTACGTTTTCGACGGGCAGTCCGGTTACCTGGATCATGCCTTATCCAGCGCGAGCCTGACCTCACAGGTTACGGGCGCCACGGAATGGCATATCAATGCCGACGAGCCCGACCTTCTGGATTACGATACCAGTTTCAAGCCGCCTGCCCAGGAAGCGATCTACGAGCCGAACGCCTACCGCTCCTCCGATCATGATCCGGTGCTCGTGGGTCTGGGCCTGAACGTCAATGCCACCTGCAACGGCCTGCCGGCCACCATCCTCGGCACGCCGGGCGATGATGTGATTTACGGCACCAACGGCAATGACGTCATTGTCGGCCTGGGAGGCAACGATATCATCTACGGCGGCAACGGGGATGATGTCATCTGCGGCAACGCCGGCGATGATACGATCTACGGTGGCAATGGGAACGATACCCTGCTCGGCAGCTTCGGAAACGATACGATCGATGCCGGCAACGGAGACGATACGCTGACCGGCGATGCCGGGACCGATACGCTCAAGGGCGGCAACGGGAACGACGCTCTGAACGGCGGCGCCGATAATGACGCCCTCACCGGCAGCAACGGTGATGACACTCTCACCGGCGGTACCGGCGCGGACTCCTTCAGCGGTGGTCCGGGCACCGATACCAACACCGACTTCAACGCCGCCGAGGGGGATACCAGCACCGGAACATAGCAAGTTACATCCTGCTTCAAGTGTTTGCGGGAGGAGAACGAAAAGAGAAGGCTCGCTCTGGCGGGCCTTCTCTGATTTGTAGTGCAACTCGTTGGTCGAGTATGGCGCAGCCCGTATCGAGACCAAAAGTAACCTGCAAATAAAGAATTGCTCTTAGCATGTTGGTCTCGATACAGGCTGGGAAGAGCACCCAGCCTTACTCGACCAACGGTTGCTGGCTTACTTATACACTTGCGGGTTCACACAATTCGGCAGCCGTTCACCCTTCAAGCCTGCGACCAGGTTCTGGGCGGCCATCCAGGACATCATCGCGCGCGAGGTTGTGCTTGCACTTGCAACATGTGGCACGATCAGGATGTTATCGAGCGTTAACAGTGGACTGTCCATGGGGAGAGGCTCAGGCTCCGTCACATCCAGGCCTGCTCCAAAGATTCTTTTTTCCTTCAGCGCCTCATAGAGCGCCTCCGGGTCGACGACGGGGCCGCGCGAGGTGTTTACCAGCACGGCGTTCGATTTCATCTTCGACAGAGCCTGCGAGTCGATCAGGTGACGCGTATCCGGCGTCAGCGGCGTGTGCAGTGAGATGAAATCCGCTTCTTCGAGCAGGGTCTCGAAATCGACAGGCGTGGCTTTGATACTGGGATCCGGTTGCTTCTCGTTCGGGTCATAGTAGATCACGCGCATCTCGAAGCCCGCGGCCCGGCGGGCCACAGCCTTGCCGATGCGTCCAAAGCCGACCAGACCGAGGGTGGCACCTTTGAGGTCGACTCCCAGCAGGAGCATCGGCCCCCAGGTCTTCCACTTGCCGTCGTGCACATAGCGTTCCGCCTCCGGGATGCGCCGCGCCACGGCCATCATCAAAGCAAAGGCAAAGTCAGCGGTGGCGTCGGTCAGCACGCCGGGCGTATTGCCCACGGGAATTTTACGCGCCGTCGCGGCTGGCACGTCGATGTTGTCGAAGCCCACGGCATGGTTGCTGATCACTTTCAGCTGCGCTCCGGCTTCGTCCATCACTTCGCCGTCGATCTTTTCCGTGAGCAGGCACAACAGGCCGTCCACGCCGCGTACGTGCCGGATCAATTCGTCACGGCTGGGCGGCAGCTCCCCGGGCCACAGATCCACGTCGCAAAAATCCCTGACGACCTCGAAGCCTTTTTCGGGGATGGCGCGCGTGACAAATACTTTGGGTTTCGACATGGGTTCTCCCGGGTGGTGTTTCTGATATGATAACAGATATGGATGTCAATCGCTTCGCAACGCACAGCCTGCAGGACCCGCGCCTCCTGCGGATTCTATCCGCGGCGCTGGAGGCGGTCGACCCGTTCCAGGCGGTGCAAAAGTATCTTCCAAATCTTCAGGGCCGTGTGTTTGGTCTGGGGATTGGGAAAGCGGCGGTCCCGATGATGGACGCGCTGGCCGCGCGGATTCATCTCTCTGGCGGACTCGCCGTCACGAAGTTCGCGCCGGACCTTCGCCGCGAGTCGTTCGCCGTGATCGAAGGCGGGCACCCCATCCCGGACGCGCGCTCGCTGGAGGCGGGGGAACGCGTCCTGGAGTTTGTCTCCTCTTTGAAGGAAGAGGATACGCTGGTATGTTTGATCTCCGGCGGCGGCTCGGCCCTGGTCACGGCTCCGTACGTGCCTTTGGAGGATCTGCAAGCCCTGACTTCGCTCCTGTTATCCAGCGGCGCGCCCATCGATGAGATCAATACCCTGCGCCGCCAGCTCGACCGGGTCAAGGGTGGCGGCCTGGCACGCGCAACGAAGGCAAGGATCGTGAGCCTGATCCTGTCGGACGTGATCGGAAATCCATTGGAAGCCATTGCTTCCGGCCCCACCGTGCCTGACCCGACAACCAGAGAGGATGCACTGCAGATTTTAGAAAAATACATCAAACTAACCACGGAGACACGGAGGCACAGAGACTCTTTAAGCTCCGTGATTCAGTGTCTCCGTGGTTCAGAGGCACAGAAAAGCTCGAAGGTTAATGAACATACCTTTGATCGGGTTGAAAATATCATCATCGGCGATAACAGGCTCGCGGCACTGGCGGCACTGAAACAGGCCGAACAGGAAGGCTTTCAGGCCGAGATTTTGACGAATGCCATGCAGGGCGAGGCGCGTGAAGTCGGGCGCGACCTGGCTCAGCGCCTGCGTGTAGGCAGCACTGTCAAAACCCGCCCGTTTTGTTTGATCGTCGGAGGAGAAACGACGGTCACGATCCAGGGAGATGGCAAGGGCGGCAGGAACCAGGAACTCGCCCTGGCGGCTGTCCCGGAACTGGCCGGCCTGCAGGATGCCCTGTTGATCGCCCTCGCCACCGACGGCGATGACGGGCCCACGGATGCCGCCGGCGCGGTTGTAACGGGCGAATCCGCTCACAGGGCCGCAGCCCTCGGGCTGGACGCGGCCGGCCATTTGTCGAGGAATGACGCGTATCCTTTTTTCGAGGCGCTGGGCGACCTGCTCAGGACCGGTCCGACCGGGACAAATGTCAACGACTTGATTTTTCTTTGCGCCCTGGGAGTGTCTAATTTCGTGGGCTAGCCGACTATCTTCACCACGGAGCCCACGGAGAGCACAGAGAAAACTTTTAAAAAATCTCCGTGAACTTCGTGTTCTCCGTGGTAAAAAGAAGCTGCCTATCCCTTTGGACACTCCTTGTGCTATGGTTTTCTCATTATCGTTTAACAACCTCTGCTTTTTGTACACGGAACCCACGGACAGTACGGTTTCCCTCCGTGACATGACGGAAAAAAACTCCGTCCGCTCCGTGAAATCCGTGTACAAATTGTCTCCAATCGGGATTTTAAGAAAGCCATGCTCCTTGTGCTCTCTGACGTTTGCGCAAAGCCTGTATTCGTCATATAATGAATTTGTTCGACAAATGATTTCCAGCGCGCAATATCGCTTTAAAACGCTGATTTCTAACTTTTCGAACGCACCCCCTTTATTGATGTCAAACCTGTTCCCCAAAGGGATTATGCGTAGTCAACCTCATTGCTTGTGCGCTAGTTCTCCATGTTATCCGGGTGAAACGTTTCCGTTAAATGGTACGGGATGTTTCGCCCTTTTTAATGCTTACACTTTGACAAAAGGAGGTGAAGTCCCTAAGGTACATCATATTGACCGTTCGTAGGATTTCCAAACACTATCAAGGAGAAGAAAAAGATGTCTAAAAAAATGTGGTACAGCCTGACCGCTGTCGTAATGATTGCGACGCTCGTGCTTTCCGCCTGTGGCGCGACGGCCGGCGGCGCTGATAAAGTCGAAGTTTTCTCGTGGTGGACGGGCGGCGGTGAAGCAGCCGGTCTCGAAGCCATGATCAAAGTCTTCAATGCGCAGTATCCCGACACCGAGTTCATCAATGCGGCCGTAGCCGGCGGCGCAGGGACCAATGCCCGTGCCGTGCTGGCGACCCGTCTGCAGGCCGGCGATCCGCCGGATTCCTGGCAGGGTCATGCCGGTCAGGAACTGATCGGCACGTACGTGGCCGGCAAGCAGATCGAGCCGTTGAACGAGCTGTATGAGGAACAGGGCTGGCTGGACGTGATGCCCGAGACGCTCATCCCGCTGATTTCCGACGGCGGCAACATTTACTCCGTGCCTGTCAACATCCACCGCGCCAATGTGCTGTGGTACAACCCGGCCGTGCTCGAAGCGAACGGCGTTGAAGTTCCCACCACCATCGACGAGTGGTTCGCGGCCATGGACACTCTGCAGGCTGCCGGCGTCATCCCGCTGGCGCTCGGCGAGCAGTGGACGAAGATGCACCTGATGGAAACCGTATTGCTGGGCACACTTGGTCCCGAAAAATACAATGGTCTCTGGAGCGGTTCCACAGCCTGGGATAGCCCCGAAGTGACCACTGCCCTCGAGAACTTCGCCAGAGTCATGACCTATGCCAACAGCGACTCGGCTTCGCTTTCCTGGCAGGATGCTTCGCAACTGGTCATCAATGGCGACGCGGCGTTCAACGTAATGGGTGACTGGGCCGAAGGCTACTTCCGTGAATTGGGCAAGAAACCCAACACCGATTACGGCTGGGCCGCCACGCCCGGCAGCGATGGCGTCTTCCAGTTCCTGTCCGACTCCTTCGTCCTGGCCGTTGGCGCGCCCGATAAGGAAGGCGCGACATCCTGGTTGAAGGTTGCCGGTTCAAAGGAAGGTCAGGAAGCGTTCAACCCCGTCAAGGGTTCCATCTGCGCACGCACTGACTGCGACAAGGCGCTCTTCGGTGAGTATCTGCAGTCGGCCATGGAAGACTGGTCCACGAACACCGTTGTCGGCTCGCTGGCTCATGGTGTGGTTGCCAACGATTCCTGGAAGTCTGAGATCGATACGGCCCTCGGCCTGTTCGTCCAGGGCGGCGACGTGGCTACCTTCCAGTCCGCGCTCGTTGCAGCTTGTGCCGCATCGGGTCCCTGCAAGTAAAATCTGAGTACAATAAGGAGGCTCCGCGGCTCGCGCGGAGCCTCCACCGAACCCTGCCAGGAGAGGCCCGTGAACAATCGAGATAAAGACCGCTATCTTTCCATCCTGTTGATCTCACCGTCGATCATTGCCGTATTGATCTTCATCTATGGCTTCATCGCCTGGTCGGTGCGCGTCTCCCTGAGCAACTGGAAGGGTCTCAACGCAGATTACACCTGGGCGGGGTTGAAAAATTACATTGCCTTGTTCTCCGATCCGCGCTTCCACGTGGATGTGAGAAATACGTTGATCTTTACAATTGTTTTTGTGATTGGCAGTATCCTGCTGGGTTTTTTTCTGGCGGTCATGCTCGATCAGGGGTTGCGGGGTGAAGGATTTTTTCGCAGTCTCTTTTTATTCCCGATGGCGATCTCCTACATCGTCACGGGCGTGGTCTGGCGCTGGCTGATGAACCCGGCGGAGGGGGATCGTTTGAGCGGCTTCAACCTGTTGTTTTCACAGCTCAACCTGGATTTTCTGATCAACAAGTGGCATACCACGGAAACCTGGGGGATCGCGGCCATCGCGCTGGCGGCCATCTGGCAGATGTCCGGGTATACCATGGCGATCTATCTGGCCGGTCTGCGCTCCATCCCGATCGAGCTGCGCGAAGCCGCCCAGATTGACGGGGCCAACGAGGCCCAGATCTACCGCCATATCGTGCTGCCCCTGCTTGCGCCGATCACGCTCAGCGCGTTGATCATCCTGGGGCATATGTCGCTGAAAGTGTTCGACCTGATCATCGCGGTGGCGGGCAAACAGCTCCCCCTGGATGTGCCGGCCATTTACATGTGGCAGACCACCTTCGACGGTCTCTTCTATGCGCGCGGCGCGGCCATCGGTATCCTGCTCCTGATCAGTATTGCGCTCCTCATCATTCCCTACATTCGCTATACACTCAGGACGGAGGCGCAGCAATGAGACGCAATTATATTGGCAAGAGCTGGTTATATGTGCCGCTGATCGCGATGGCAATCTTCTACCTGCTGCCCATGTACGTGATGCTGGTGACGGGTTTCAAAAGCTTTGCCGAAATCGATCTCAAAACCATGTGGGACCTGCCTCAGGGTATTGCCTTCGACAATTACATCGAAGCCTTTTCCAAGCTCGCCCCCTCACTGGCCAACAGCTTTATGATGGTGCTGCCCTCGGCGATCATCGCCTCCCTGCTGGGGTCATTGAACGGATTCATCCTGGCCAAGTGGAAATTCCGCGGTGCGGATTTCATTTTTCCCTTCATTCTATTTGGGATGTTCATCCCTTATCAAAGCATCCTGATCCAGCTCGTGCAATTCATGAATGAAGCCGGCATTACCGGCCTGCCCGGTCTGTCGCTGGCCCACATTATTTATGGTATTCCCATCACAACGCTGACCTTCCGCAACTATTATGCGAGTTTGCCGCAGGAGCTGCTCGAAGCCGCAAAGATCGACGGGGCGGACATGCTCGGCATCTATCGCTACATCCTGCTGCCCATCTCCATCCCCAGCTTCGTCGTGGTGCTGATCTGGCAGTTCACCTCGGCCTGGAATGACTTCCTCTTCGCGGTCGTCCTAACCGGCAACCGCAACTGGCCGATCACGGTGGCGCTCAACAACATGGCCGGCAGCCAGATCATTGCCTGGAACGTGCAGATGGCAGGTTCGCTCCTGGCCGCGCTGCCGACCCTGCTGGTCTA
>JBAVVF010000291.1:0-4239 GCA_049697155.1 Anaerolineales bacterium | reverse complement strand
TGCATGACCTGTCACGGTGACCGGGGGCAGGGCCTCACCGACGAGTTCCGCGGCATCTGGGAGCCGGAGCATCAAAACTGCTGGGGGCGGGGCTGTCATGCCGGTCGCCCCGGCGACGAAGGCTTTCCCATCCCGACAGTTGTCCCTGCACTTGTCAATGAACATCATCTGGCGGGATTTTCCTGCCTGCAAGCCCTGACTGACTATCTGAAAGCCACCCATCCTCCGCAAAGCCCGGGGGTTTTGAAGGATGAGGAGTACCACGCCATCGCGCTGTTCGTCTTTACGCTGAATGACCGGCCGCTGATCGAGCCCTTACCCACCGCGACTCCTGTTTTCAGCGCGACCGTGACTACGATTCCTCTTCAAGCTTCAAATTCCAGATTTGATTTCGTGCCGGTGATTGCCATCGTTATTTCCGGAGTGCTCCTGGGCCTATTTCTGCTCCGCAGGCTGATGAACGCTGCCGGCCAAAAATAAAGAACTCCCGGTCTCCGGGAGTTCTTTTCGCTTCGTCTTCTACCTGAGTGCATCCTCAACGACCTGGCGGATAGAGGCCGTATCCAAATCCTTTTTGTCGAGGAAGGCGATCGCGCCGGCCGCCAGGGCCTGCTTGCGGAACTCGCGGTCCGGGTAGGCGCTGATGACCACGATGCGCGTCTCCGGGGAAATGCTGCGCATGCGCCGGACGCACTGAATCCCATCCTCATCCTCCAGCACGACGTCGATCAGCGCCAGCTGCGGCCGGACCTGTTCCCCGACGCTCAAAGCCTCGGACACGTTCTCGGCCTCATAGATCAGCGAGGACGGATAGATCTTGCCGATCATCCGGCTGAGCTGCTGGCGGTAGCGCGTGTTGTCGTCGATGACCAGGATGGTCAGATCATGTTCCACCCGGGCCGGTTCCAGGGCAACCATTTCCTGCCCGCTGGAAGCCAGCAGTTCCGGGTGGCGCAGGGCGTAATTCAATGCTTTCAGCCGGCTGTCGACACCCAGGACCCGATACAAAGCCGTCAGGTGGTTCTCGATGGTTTTGACGCTCAAATCCAGGGCCAGGGCAATGCTGCGGTTGTCCGTGCCCTGGGCAATGAGACGGAGCAGTTCGCGCTGTCGGCGCGTCAGCCAGGGAGCGGCCGAGGATGGAGCCGCAGCCCGTCGGTTGGTCAGCCGGCCGATCAGACTGCCCGAGATCCAGCGGTCGCCGTTCAGGATCCTTTGCGCGGCCAGCTGCAGGTCGGCCAGGGGCTGGTCTTTCATGTGATAGCCATCCGCCCCGGCACTGAGCAGCCCCACCACGTACGTCTCTTCGTTGTACGCGCTGACGACCAGGATCTTTAGTCCGGGCCGCTCGGCTTTCATCTGCCGGACCGCCTGAATGGGATCGAAATCCGGCATGCTGACGTCCATGACCAGCAGATCGGGGTTGGTCCGCGCCAGCGCTTCGACCAGCTCCGGGCCGTTCCCAACCTCACCGACAATTTCGAGGTCCGGCAGACCCTCCAGGGCCGTACGCAATCCCGCCCGGACCACATCGTGATCGTCAGCCAATAAAACTCGTATCTTGGGCATGCAGCTATTATGCCGCAAGTGATATGAACTGACCAGTACGAACGCTTTCAGGGAAATCAGGTTAAAATCAGTCCATGGCTGAAACGCTTTTACACGTGGAAAATTTATCGAAGAACTTTGACCGTCTGCCTGTTTTAAAGGATGTGACGTTTTCCCTCGGCCGGGGTGAGGTGATCGGGCTGGTGGGGCGCCAGGGCGCCGGAAAATCAACACTGCTGCATCTCCTCAGCGGCGCAATCCCTCCCTCCTCGGGCAAGCTCACTTTCGATGGCGCGCTGCGCCGCTTTTCGAGCCGTATTCAGGCTCAGAGGCTCGGGGTGCAGGCTGTTTATCAGACTTATGGGCTGATCAGCAAGGTTGATGTCTCAACGAATATTTTCTTCGGCAGAAATATCGGTATTGAAATCACACGGCGGACATCCGGGCTGGTGGAGCAATTCAGCGTCGCTCAAAACCTTCTGCTGGGACACGAGATAACAAGGTTCCCGGGCGTGGGTGTCATCGACTGGGATCGCATGATCAACGTCTCGCAGGAACTGCTGGCGCAGTTTGACCTGCCTCCTGAGCTGGCGAATGAACAGGTTCAAAATCTCTCGGATGAACAGCGCCAGGTCATCATGCTGTTGCGCACTCTTTCCCAGCCCTGCCGGCTTTTGCTTCTGGACGATATTATTCCAATCTTAAGTTTCCAACGTCAGGAGATCCTGTTGGACAGGATCAAAACTCTGGCGGCCCAGGGCACTTCGGTGATCATCAGCAGCGATGATCTCAAGCATTTATTCACCGTGACGGATAGAATCCTCGTCCTTTATGAAGGCCGGTTGATCGCGGACAGACAGACTGCGGAATCGGCACCACGTGAAATTGTGGAGCTGATCGTGGGATCATCCCGGCAGGAACAGGTCTCACCCCTCATTTGGGCGCTGGAAAGCTATCACACGGCCCAGCAGCAGACCGAGGAGCTGCGGCGTGCCCAGACCTCCCTGCAGGAGAGCCTGGAGGCGCAGGACTCCTTAAACCGGCAGCTGGCGGAACGCCTGCGGAATCATCTCGTGGCCCTCGACCAGTTGAATGCGGCTCTGCAGGCCACGCAGCGGCGTCTCATCACCGAACGGGAGGATGAGCGCAAAGTCCTGGCCCGTGAATTACATGACCAGATCATCCAGGACCTGCTCGGACTCAATTACCGCCTGGAGGAGATCGAGGACCTGGAAAAGCCCGGTGCCCTGCAAAGGGAAGTTGCCTCCATCCGGGAGGGAATCCGGGACCTGGTGGGCGAGCTGCGGCAGATGTGCAGCAATCTCCGTCCGCCGACCATCGACCATCACGGGCTCGCGGCGGCCATCGATTCTCTGGCCAACGAATGGGCGGAACGGAACGACATCGAGCTTCATCTGGAAGTCGATCCCGGGCTGGGACGTTTGCCCGAGACGATTGAATTGTCGGTTTTTCGCATTGTCCAGGAGGGATTGAACAATATCCGCAAGCACGCTGCGGCCCGGCACGTGAGACTTTCGCTCCAATGCACCTCGGCGACCAACCTGCTGGTGCGCCTGGAAGACGATGGCTGCGGCCTGGCCACACCGACGGATCTGGCGTCTCTCTCCCTCAGCAAGCATTTTGGGCTGGTAGGCATCAGTGAGCGTGTTGCCCTGCTCGGGGGGTTTATGAACATCGAATCGTCGCCGGGGAATGGTACGATCCTGCAGGTCGAAATTCCCAGCCCCTATCCCTTGATTGCAAATTGAGCTTAAGGTATTTGATGTCTTGCATAATTGCCCCTTGGCCTAGCCACTGAGCCAACAGAGACCTTGAGAAAAGCTCTTTTTCTCTGTGTTCTCGGTGGCGAAAAGACTTTTGCAAGAGATCTATTAGGGGATTCCCCCTAATCAAAAAAGGGGGTATTCCGTTCGTTAACGGGGGTCGGGAGACAGACAACCGGCTCGAAAGACCATATACTTATAAGGCTAAGACCAGTTTTAAATTTATCGTATACCCGGACTGGCACACCGGCCGACTTTCCCCGCTAAATTTTGGGTTTCAAAGGCATGTAATTACAGTATCCATTTTCATCGATCTACTCATGAAACTCTTGCGTAACAGGCATGTAACCGGCGAAGCAATCCCGTTCTTCCATGGACGGATTGCTTCGCTTTTTATTTTCCCTCTGGAAGGAGGTGATTCGTAAACCATTCAGAATCGGCCTCGTATTTGTTATGACCATAGATATTGAAACTACAAGGAGAAGAAAACCATGTCCCGAAAGATGTTATATAGTCTGATGGCTATGCTCGTCGCGTTTGTGATGGTGCTTTCCGCCTGCGGCCCCGCCGTGACCGAGGCACCCTCAGGATCCGTCACAGGCTCGGTTGGCGTTGTTCTGCCCACCAAGGATGAGCCGCGCTGGATCCAGGACGAGACCCGCTTCAAGGATGCTTTTGAGGCCGCCGGCTACGATGTCGAGATCCTGTTCAGCCAGGGCGATTCGGCCAAAGAGAAAGCCAACGTCGAAGCGTTGGTTGCCAAGGGCATCAAAGTCCTCGTCATCTGCCCGCAGGACGGAACTGCTGCAGCTGCCGCCGCGGAAGAAGCCCGCGCGGCCGGTGTGAAAGTCATTTCGTATGACCGCCTGATCCGCGACACCGAAGCGGTCGATTACTATGTGACCTT
>JBAVVF010000290.1:0-8977 GCA_049697155.1 Anaerolineales bacterium | reverse complement strand
TTCTCAAAGTGCGTAATCTTCGGTGCAGTCCCCTGTTTCCCCTCGACGGCAACCACATCGATCTGCCAGTGATCGAGGGCATTCTCCGCGGCGTAGTGTTCGGCGCAGGCCAGCATGTGTGCCCGCTTTCGTGTAGTGACGTTTTGTTCGGGGAAGAAATTCCTGCTCGAGGTCAGGGTCTTCACTTCGACAAAGATGGTCATCTCAGCCTGTCTGGCAATGATGTCTATCTCGCCGTAGGGCGTCCGCGCGTTGCGGGCCAGGATCTCATAGCCGCGCCCCGCTAGATAGGCCGCGACCGCCTCCTCACCCCATTTGCCAATGCGCTGGTTATGCTTCATTTCATGAACTCTTCGAGGACGGTCATCAGACGCTGATCGAGACTCTTCTTCAGCGGCTTTGTGCTCTGGGTGAGACGTATGTAGTGGCTTAGGAGAATATTCGTGGTGCGCTCGATATCGTATTGTTTGGAAGCCTCACGGGCGGCCGCTCCCATTTCCTTGCGCCGGCTGGGATGCAGGCACAGGTAGGTCAGCTTGGCTGTAAAGGCCGCCACATCCTCGGTGGAGAGGAATCCCGTCCTGCCGTCCTCCACGATGTCGCTGGTGCCGGCCGAGTGGATGCCCATGATCGGCAGGCCGGCGCTCATCGCTTCGACGGTGGTCATGCCAAAGGTCTCGGCGACCGAGGTGGTGACGAAGATGTCGCACATCGTCAGATACGAGGGAATTTCCTGATAGGAGGTCATCCCGATGCTGCGCACCCGGCTGGCAATCCCCAGCTGAACGATCAAATCCTGCAGCTCCTCCTCGAACTGTTTCTTGCCGCCGCCCACGATCAATAGATAAACATTGGGGATCAGCTGGGCAATCCCGGCGAAGGATTGGAGCAGGAAGCTGATGTTTTTTTCAGGCGCCACCCGTCCGGCATAGACCAGCAGGATATCCTGATCGGTGAAGCCAAACTCGGCGCGCGGCAGTGGCTCTGCCTGGTGGAACTGGCGCAAATCGACGCCGTTCGGGACAACCTCGATATGGCTCTTCACGTCGAACTCGCGCAAAACCTTGACCATGCCTGCCGAAGGCGAAATGACCAGGTCTACGGCTTCGCAGAAATCGGGCAAATAGGCCTGCAGAAGGCTGTGACTCATCTCGTCGGGCATGAGGGTCAGGTAAGCTTGCGCCAGAAGGTCGTAGCGCGAATGGTTGGTGAAGACGACCGGGATCTTTGCCGAGCGGCAGTAGTTCAGGGCCAGGCGTCCGCTCAGGAAGGGATGATGCACATGCACCACGTCCATGGTCTGGAGCAGTTTCTTATGCTTCCTCTTGTGGCGCAGGGAGAGATAGAAGCCCGTGTCGGCCAGGGGCAGGGCCGGGCTGCGGATGACGCGGGGTTCATCGTCGGGATACTCAACGTCGCCAAAGGTGAATACATAAACCTCGTGTCCTGCATTTTCAAGGACACGTTTGTTCAGAGCCACATGATTTGTAACGCCACTTACATAGGGTTTGTAAGTATCCACCATCATTCCAATGCGCATGATTCAATCGTACAAGTACAGGGGTTTGCTGTCAAGACGCGAGATGGTAGAATGATTCAAATAAGGAGTAGTTTTGGTCAAATTAATCCTGCGCGAAAAGGAATATGAAGTAAAACCCGGGATGACCCTGCTTTCTGCCCTGCAGAAGATCAGCGTGATCCCCGAGTCGGTCATCGCGACCCGTGATGGGGAGATGATCCTGGACGACGAGATTCTGAAAGACGGCGACGTGGTCAAATTGATCGCGGTGATCTCGGGAGGATAATTCTCTCACCGCAAAGGGCGCAAAGAGCCGCTAAGGTTTTCGGGTGTTTTGTGTTTAGGTATAAGATATGAAATGTAGAAAATGTGGAGGCAAGGCCTCGGTCAACATGCGCCAGCATAAACTGGCACTGTGCAAGGAGCATTACCTGGAGTGGGTGCCCGAACAGACCGAGCGCTTTATCAAAAAATACGAGATGTTCACGCACGCGGAGAAGATCCTGGTTGCCGTGTCCGGCGGCAAGGACTCGCTTGCGCTCTGGGATATTCTCCAGCGTCTCGGCTATCAGGCCGATGGGCTCTATCTTGGCCTGGGAATTGATGAGGGGATAAACTATTCGCACGAGTCGCAGCGGCTGACCGAAAAGTTCGCGGCGGAGCGCGGCCTGAAGCTTCACGTCGTGGATATCGAAAAGGAATATGGACAGCCCATTCCGGTCCTGGCGGAAGTCTCCCATCGCGGCTACGGCAAGCCCTGCGCGGTCTGCGGGCTGGCCAAGCGCCACGAGATGAACCGCATGGCACGTGACCTCGGCTATGACGTGCTTGCGACGGGCCACAACCTCGACGATGAGGCGGCCGTGCTCTTCGGCAACACCCTCTCGTGGTCGAGCGAATATCTCCTGCGCCAGGGACCGGTCCTGCCGGCCTCGGACGGACTGGCCCGCAAGGTCAAGCCGCTGTGCCGCTTCTACGAGCGCGAAATGACCGCCTATTCGCTGGCGCGCGGGATCGAGTACATTTATGAAGAATGTCCGTTCGCAGAAGGCGCACAATCCATCTATTACAAGGAACTGCTCAACCAGCTTGAAACAACTCGTCCCGGCGCAAAGCTGACCTTTTACCTGCGCTTCCTCGAAGCCAGAAAACGGGGTGACTTGTTCGTCGAACAAAACGTTGAACGAGCACATCTGCATTCCTGTCCAAAATGCGGACAACCTACATCCACAGAGGATCTGTGTTCCTTTTGCAGGATGATCGACAAAGTACAAAATATCGCGGTGACAGAATAGGGTTATGAAACAATATCGTTTCTTCGACCTGATCATGGCCGTCTTTGTGACGGTGCTTGTCGTCAGCAACATTGCCTCTTCGGCCAAGATCGTCGACTGGGGGATCAGCCTGTTCGGGGTGCCGATGGCCTTCGATGCGGGGACAATCCTCTTTCCGGTCAGTTATATCTTTGGCGACATCCTCACCGAAGTCTATGGCTACAAACGTTCGCGGCGCGTGATCTGGGCCGGATTTGCCTGCCTGGCGTTAAGCGCCGTCATCTTTTGGCTCATCCGCGGGATGCCCGGCGAAGCAACCTGGCAGGGTTATGCGGGCGATGAAGCCTACAATGCGATTTTAGGAGGGATGAGCTCAGGGGGGATCGTTTTGGCCAGCCTGGCCGGTTACTGGACCGGGGAGTTCACCAACTCCTTTACCCTGGCGAAGATGAAGATCCTGACGAACGGCCGCTGGCTGTGGACGCGCACGATCGGCAGTACATTGATCGGTGAGCTTGTCGACACAGTCGTGTTTGTGGTCGTTGCCTCCGCATTTGGCGTTTTTCCCTGGAGCCTGTTCCTCACGCTGACGCTGACAAACTATCTATTCAAGTGCGGCGTCGAAGCCTTGATGACGCCGGTCACGTACGCGGCGGTTGGCACTCTCAAGCGCCTCGAAAATGAAGATTACTATGATCGGGGAACGAACTTCAATCCATTCGCCGCTTGAAAGCTCGGGTGTCAGCTTGCATTTTAGAACACCTGTACTATAATTGCCCCATCCTGCCAACTTATAGAGTAACGGAAGTTTAGCCCCTACGGCCGAAGCCGCGGGACGGCTGAAGGCTTTTTATGATCTCCATTGAAAATGCAGAACATTACATCTGGGGTGACAATTGCGATGGCTGGCACCTGCTGAAGCGCGCCGACATGAGCGTGATCCAGGAGCGCGTCCCGGCCGGGGGCGCGGAGGTGATGCACTATCACGAAAGGTCGCGGCAATTCTTCTATATCTTGGAAGGTGAGGGCAGGATAGCTTTTGAGGATCGGGAAGTCATTTTAGAAAAAGGGAAAGGTATCGAAATAGATCCCATGGTCAAACATCAGTTTAGAAATAGCTCGCGAGAAGACGTTCATTTTCTGGTGATTTCCGTCCCATCGACACGCGGGGACCGGGTAAACCTATGACGCCGATCACGATTTCCCGGCAGACTGCCAGACGCTTTATTCTCGGAAAACAGGGTCTCTGGCCCGGCCGGCGCTGGAAGGGCAGGAAAGGCACCGCGCAAGCTATACGCAATTGCGAGGCGGTCCAGCTCGACCCCCTGAACGTTGTGGCCCGCAGCCAGGACATTGTCCTGCACAGCCGCGTGCTGGATTACAAGCCTGATTACCTTTACCAGGTTGCCTACAAAGACCGTGAATTCTTTGACTACGGCGGGTGGCTGGCGATGTACCCCATGTCTGATCTGCCGTATTTCCGCTATCACATGGATCGGCGCTTGCATGGCAAATACGTAGAACGTTTTGTCCCGGAGCATCAGACAGTGCTGGATTATGTGCGCGCCGAATTACGGACAAGCGGTCCGCTGGGCAACAGGGATTTCGATGGCAAACGTTTGGCGCTGCAGAGTTATCGCGGCCGCAAGGAAACATCTGTAGCATTGTTCGATATGTGGCTTTCCGGCGAGCTGATGATCCATCATCGTGCAGGGTTCGAACGCGTCTATGACTTCCGCGAGAACATCGCGCCGAAGGAATGTGACTATGTTGCCGGCGAACAGGAAGCGGAGGAATTCTTCGCGCGCAAGGCAGTCTCCTTCCATGGGCTGCTGCGCGAAGCCGGGATGCGGATCAGCCTCGAATATGATATGCGTCACAGGTATCCGCCTGCGGAAGCGAACAAAATGATCGGGCGCTGGATCGAGTCCGGGATGCTGAACCAGGTCCAGGTCGAGGGAGGGCGCGAGACGTATCTCGCTCTGGCAGAGGACCTGTCAGTGCTGGCGTCGCTCGCGAAGGGGAAAGTCCCAAAGGGATGGAATCCCAAAGAGACGACCACGCTGGAGGAGGTCACCTTCCTCGCGCCGCTGGACATCGTCAGCGCGCGCGGGCGGGCGAAGAAGGTCTTCGATTTCGAATATCTCTGGGAAGTCTACAAGCCTTTGCACCAGCGCCGCTGGGGGTATTACACGCTGCCGATCCTGTACGGCGACGACCTGGTGGCACGCCTCGACCCGAAGCTCGATCGCACAACGATGACGCTGGAAATCAAAGGTTTCTGGCACGAGGACGACGCGCCGGTCAGGGATGCTCAGTTTGCAGATGCGCTGGCGAATGGACTGGTCCGCTTTGCAAAGTTTGTCGAGGCCAGGAAGGTCACGACAAAGTCAATTCACCCCACAGGTTTGCGAAAACACATCGAGAAGATGCTGCGCGAGATGTTATAACCCCAGCGCGCTTGAAATAATACCGATCACCAGGAACGTCACGATGGCCGCGACGATGGCCCCGCAGCCCCAGCCGGTCGAGACCTTCCAGCCCTGACGGTTGCTGATACCCGGCTCCAGCCGGCGGATATGACGGACGACCTGCCAGCCCGCGAACATGCCCGTCAGAAACCATGCGGCAAAAACAAAGAGGAAAAAGAAGAGGAGAACTAGGATTAGCAGTCCGATAAATTCCCCGATTGCGCTGCCAACGATCTGCCCCAGGCACTCGCCGAAGCCGAGTCCGCTGCAGTCCGGGTCGGCACCCTGAACCGAGATCGCTCCGACCGCAACCATCAGCGCGGTAATGAGTCCGGAAACAATCATGCCCAGCGGTCCGCTGATGCCCCAGACCCGAATGGTGGGCGACATATGCTTCCAGGAGATCGAAGGCGCGTTCGGCCGCAGGGTAAGCATGGTAAATAATCCCGCCAGCAGGCCGCCGGCAAAGCCTCCCACTGCCCCGCCGATCAGGATCACGATGAAATTCACGAAGTCTTCGCCCCGGATCTCATCCTGTTGATTGGCCAGCAGGAAGGCCCAAAAGATCAGTACCACGATCCAAAAGACCAGCCAGCCGGCGCTCCAGGCAAATGCCCAGCCGGGGATCCTGCTGAAGACCACGTTCAAGCCGGGTTGGGCTGGCTGGCGGAGGAAGGGCCTTTCGCCGCCGGCTTTGCCTGCCCCGGCTTCGATCAATCCATCCACCAGCTTTTGAAAATTATCTGCGTAACTGCCGGAGCGCAGGTCCAGATTTTGGACTTCCCTTACCAGCGACGCGAATTCGCCGGTCCATTTGGCAGCGCGGTAGATGACCGGAAAGATCGTCTTGCCGAGTTCAAGTGCTTTATTGACTTCCTCACGCACATAGCGCGATTCCATGGCGTCGGGGGACAGAACCAGGATGAAGGCTTTGCACTCGCGGATACCCTCCATGATCTCGTCGTGCCACTTTTGCCCGGCCTGGATGGTGGCCTGGTCGAACCAGACCCCGGCGACCTGCGCGTCCAAGTCGGAGGCCAGGCGTGCCACGAATTCCTGGTCCCGGCGGGAGTAGGAGATGAAGATATCTTTTGACATAACCTTACGGCTCCGGTAACGGCCAAAACGATGTTTTCATTATACAATTTTCACAGGCGAAAAACCGCATTTTTGTCGAACCTTCGCCGAAAAAGGTGGCCTTGCAAAATCTGTGCAAAACCTGTACAATTAGATAGCTTTTGAGAGTTTCTCTCTGGCACAATATCGTCTGGTTATAAACAATGTATAGCAGTTCGTAAAGGTACTCAAACACGTTATGCCGAACCTTGCCCACCTCAAATTCAACGATCCCGCCCCCGACCTGACGCTGCAGGACGTGCATGGCACTCCCCTGCAGCTCTCCTCTCTCTGGAGGAAGCAGGTGCTCATCCTGGCCTTCACGCGGCATTTTGGCTGCCCGCAGTGCAGGGAAATGGTGGACCAGCTCGTGGCTGCCGCGCCGGAGATTCAGGCCAAACATCTGGCGCTGGCGATCGTCACGCAGGGAACGCCGGAGCAGGCCAAAGCCTTCTGCGAGCAGCGCGCGCCGGGACTCCTCTGCCTGGCCGATCCGGACCGGACGGCCTACGCGGCCTACGGTCTCGAGCGGGCCTCCCTCTGGCAGACGTTCCTTTCGCTGAACGTCTGGCGCTCGAATCGGCGTCTGAAGCGCGAGCGCGGCTGGAACACGGAATGGCCGCCCACGGGACAGGATGCCATGCAGATGGCGGGAACCTTCGTCATCGCGCCGGACGGGCGCATCCGTCTTCCCTACTACTACGACGACATCGCCGACCATCCCTCCGCCGATTTGCTCCTGCACGGCGTCATGGGCATGGATTGGAATCAAATCTTCGACGGACCGGTTGCGCCAAAATGAAAAACATCTTCCTCTCTTTCTACCTTGCTCTCAAAGAAGTCATTCGCAATCGCGGACGTTTCTTCCTGGTCAGTCTCGTGATCGCGCTGATCACCCTGCTGGTGTTGTTCATCGCGGCCCTCGGGGAAGGTCTGGCCAATGGCAACCGTCAGTACGTTGCCGGTCTCGACGCGCAACTGATTGTCTTCCTGGAGAAGTCGGACTACATTATTCCCTCCAGCAGGCTCGAGACGAATACCGCCCGCTCGGTCCGGCGCGTCGACGGGGTCGCGGATGCGGGCCCGATCTATACCTCCTCGACGGAGATCGTTTCCCTGGCGGAGCCGCTCAAGGTGTCGATGCTCGCGGCCGAGGCGGGCCGCCCCGGGATGCCGCTGATCGTCGATGGCCGCGACTTCCGCGGCGGAGAGGCGCGCGAAGCGGTCATCGACCGCAACGTCGCGCTGCGGTCAGGCATCAAAATGGGAGACGAGATCACGATCCGCTCCACGCAGGGTGTGGAAGATAAGTTCTACCGCCTCAAGGTTGTCGGTCTCGTGGCGGGACAGTCATACGGTTTCCAGCCGACCATCTTCGTCCCGCCGGCTACCTGGGAAAAGGTCCGCCCGCAGTCGGAAGCGGATCTGAACAGCAGCACGGCCTATCCCAACATCCTGGCCGTCAAATTGACCGACCCCTCGCAGGCGCAGGCTGTCAAAGCGCGCCTGCTGGCGGCGGTCGCGAACATCGAAGTGGGCGACATCCCGACCACGATCAACAACATCCCCGGCTATTCCGCCCAGCAGGGGACCGTGCAGACCCAGGGCTTCTTCACGCTGCTGATCGGTGTGCTGGTCATCGGCGGCTTTTTCCAGATCCAGATCCTGCAGAAGGTTCCGCAGATCGGAGTCCTGAAGGCCATCGGCTCGTCGAACGGGGTCGTCGGCTGGGCGGCCGTCATCCAGATCATCGTGGTGACTGCCATGGGTGTTGCAATCGGCGGCGGGTTGACGTATCTCTTCTCGCTGGGGTTCCCGCCCACCATTCCGCTGGTCTTCAATGGGAGCCGTTCGCTCATCGCGATTGCCCTGCTCCTGACCATTGGTCCGCTGGGCGGGATGGTTTCCATCGTTTATGCCGTACGCATCGAGCCGCTCAAGGCGCTCAGGTTAGGTTAGGCATCATGACAGACATTGCTCTCGAAGTCAAAGATCTCGTCAAAACCTTCGCGTTGGATGGCACGACCATCAACGCCGTGGATCATGTTTCGTTCCAGGTGAAGTCCGGTGAGTTTGTCGCGCTGGTCGGCCCGAGCGGATCGGGCAAGACGACGATGCTGTCGATTCTGGCCGCGCTGCTCTCCCCGACGCAGGGCCAGGTGCTGATCGACGGCCAGGATATGGCGGAGATGAACGACAAACGCCGCGTGAAGCTGCGCCGGGAGAAGATCGGGTTTACGTTCCAGTCCAACAATCTCATCCCGTTCCTGACCGCCCAGGAAAACGTGGAATTCATGCTGCGCCTGAATGGCAAAGCAGACAAGGCCGGGCGCGTCCGTTCGGCGGAAATCCTGGCCCGTCTCGGGCTCAGCGACCGGCTGCACAACCTGCCCGCACAGCTCTCCGGTGGACAGCAGCAGCGCGTTGCCATCGCCCGGGCCCTGATCCACAATCCCTCCGTGGTGCTGGCCGACGAGCCGACCGCCTCGCTCGACACCGAGCGCGCCTTCCAGGTCGTGGAAACCTTCGCACATCTGATCCACGAGAACAATCGTGCCGGCATCATCGTCACGCACGACCTGCGCATGTGCCAGTTC
>JBAVVF010000289.1:0-5341 GCA_049697155.1 Anaerolineales bacterium | reverse complement strand
GCCGAGGCGGCGCAGAATGCTGACGATGGCCTCGCCCGTTTCGGGGTAGAACGAGTCGACGAGACAGGTAATGAAGAGCTGGACGGTCGGCATGGGTCCATTTTAACCCTGAATCTCTTCTTACCACTGAGAACATAGAGAGCACAGAGACTCTTTTTTTCCTTTGCTCTGTGTTCTTCCCGAACGCCGCGCACACCTGTCCCGGGAGCAGGTGCCGGGGAAGCAGCGGCAGCACTCGAAGAGTGCCGTGAACTCCGTGGTGAACGAATTTAGAAAGTTTGGTATGATTCGCCCCCATGAATACATTCCGTACCAAATTGCCCGATGGATTTGATTTACCCGAGCGTCTGCAGCGACTCAGCGAACTAGCCTACAACCTGTGGTGGACCTGGGAGCCGGAAGCGGCGCGCATCTTCGGCCGCCTGGATTACGACCTGTGGGGCCGGATTGGACATAACCCTATCCGACTCCTGCGTGAGGTGGGACGCCCGCGCCTGAATCAGGCCGCGGAGGACAAGGAATATCTCGCCAACTTCGATCACGTGTTTGCCCGGTTCGATGCTTACATGAACAAAAAGAATACGTGGACAAACCAGACCTATCCGGAATTGAACGGCCGACCGATCGCGTATTTCTCGATGGAGTTTGGCCTGCATGAAACCCTGCCAATCTATTCCGGCGGCTTGGGCGTGCTGGCCGGCGACCACCTCAAGGAAGCCAGCGACCTCGGCCTGCCCCTGACCGGCGTCGGGTTCATGTATGCCGAGGGATATTTTTCCCAGCGCATCTCCGAAGACGGCTGGCAGGATGCGCTCAACAATATGCTCGATTTCAAAAACCTGCCGGCCCTGCCCGTGCTGGATCATTCCGGCAAGCGCCTGTGCGTCGAAGTGGAATTCCCGGACCGGACCGTTTCCCTGGGCCTGTGGGAGCTGCACGTGGGTCGCGTCCCGCTGTACCTGCTTGATTCAAACCTCGAGCAGAATTCCGATTTCGACCGGCAGCTGACCGCACGCCTGTACTGGTCCGACCTGGACCGCCGCGTGATGCAGGAGCTTCTGCTGGGCGTGGGCGGTGTGCGGGCCCTGCGCGCACTCGGCTACAACCCTTCGGTCTGGCACATGAACGAAGGTCACGCGGCCTTCCTGACGCTCGAACGGGCCCGCGAGCTGGTGGCCGGCGGCGAACCCTTCGACGAAGCCATGCAAAAGACGCGGGCCCAGAATATCTTCACCACGCACACGCCTGTTTCGGCCGGAAACGACGAGTTTCCGCTGTGGCTGATCGACAAGTACCTGGGAGCCGTCTGGCCCCAGTTGAACCTGAACCGCGAACAGTTCTTCGACATTGCCCGCCATCAAATGCCGCAGGGCGAGAGCTTCAGCATGGGCATCCTGGCGCTGCGCAATTCGAACGGCCGCAATGCAGTCTCTGAGCTGCACGGTCACGTTGCCCGCAAGATGTGGCACTTCCTCTGGCAGGATCGGGAGGAAAGTGATGTGCCGATCACGCACATCACGAACGGCGTGCACGTCTCCAACTGGATGGCGCGCCGCCTGGCGAATCTGTTCTGCGATTATCTGGGCGAGGACTGGTACGACCATCTCGACGAGCACGACTTGTGGTCGAATATCGATGGCATTCCCGATGCGGAACTGTGGGCCGTGCGGCTGCACCTCAAACGCAAGCTTGCGTTTTACCTGCGTGAGCGCGTGCGGGACCGCTGGACGCACGGCGGCTTCCACCCGGTCCAGGTGGTCTCGTCCGGCGTGCTGATCAATCCCTACGCACTGACGATCGGTTTTGCGCGCCGCTTTGCCACCTACAAGCGGGCCAGCCTGGTGCTGACGGATGTGGAGAGGCTGCTGCACATCATCAACCGGCCCAATATGCCCGTTCAAATCATCTTTGCCGGGAAGGCGCATCCGGCCGACGAGCCCGGCAAGCAGCTGATCCAGAAGGTCTACCGGGACGTCAAGCGGGCCGAGACCGGGGGACGGATGGTCTTCGTCGAAGACTACGATATGAACCTGGCGCGTTACCTCGTCCAGGGTGTGGACATCTGGATGAATACCCCGCGCCGTCCCTACGAGGCCAGCGGTACGTCCGGGATGAAAGCGGCTCTCAACGGCGCGCTGAATTTCTCCGTGCTGGACGGCTGGTGGCGCGAAGCGTACAACGGTGACAATGGCTGGTCCATTGGTGAAGATAAGGAGCTGGAATCACAGACCGTCCAGGACGCGCAGGATGCGGAGAGTCTGTACAAGACACTGGAAAATGAGATCATCCCCCTATTCTATGACCGTGACCCGAAGGAGATCTCGCACGAGTGGATGGCGCGCATGAAGAATTCCATGAAGACGAACATCCCTCAATTTTCCACCCGCAGAATGGTGAAGGAGTACGTAAAGAGGCTGTACGTCAAGGCCTTGCCTGCGCCGGAGACCAAAGCCGGGGCGCGCGGAAAATAAGCCATGGTGCCTGAGATTACTGTTAGTGAACTTTCCGAGAAGTTAGCCTCCGAAGACAAATTTATCCTGCTGGATGTGCGCGAGCCTGACGAGCTGGCTGCCGCCCGGCTGACCGACGACCGGCTGGAGGTCATGCCGATGAGTCGCCTGGCGCGTGAAGGTACGAAGGCACTGCCTGGGCCGGCAACTTCAAAGGATGCCACCATCTACGTGATGT
Organism: Anaerolineales bacterium; assembly: GCA_049697155.1. Classification (GTDB taxonomy): domain Bacteria; phylum Chloroflexota; class Anaerolineae; order Anaerolineales; family Villigracilaceae; genus Defluviilinea. Next base: position 2,653 of record JBAVVF010000289.1, on the reverse strand, counting down.
GCCATCACGGCAACCGCAGCGGACAGGTCGCTGCCTGGCTGGCCAAGCAGGGCTGGAAGAACATATTCAACGTGCGCGGCGGGATCGACGAGTATGCGCGGGTGATCGATAGATCGGTGGGGATGTATTAGTAGACAGGTATCAAGTACACAGGTATCAAGTATACAAGTAGATACGTTCTAACAAAAAAGCCTTCGGAATTTTCCGCAAGGCTTTTTGTTTACCTGTTTACGTGATACCTGTACACCTGCCTACTTTCCTTCGAACACGAACTCTCCATTCTTATAGAACAGCTCGCCGTCCACCAGGATCTCCGAGTCGGTGCGCAGGTCGCAGATCATGTCCCAGTGGATGGCGGACTTGTTGTGGGAGCCTGTCTCGGGATAGCCCGCGCCGAGCGCCATGTGGAACGTCCCGCCGATCTTTTCGTCGAAGAGGATATTGCCGGTGAACTTGTCGATGTCAGCGTTCGTGCCGATGGCATACTCACCCAGGTAGCGCGAACCCGCGTCGGCTTCGAGCATCTTGATCAGGTAGTCCTGGTTCTTCGCGGCTTTGGCCTGCTTCACACGTCCACGGTCGAAGGTCAGTTCCGCGCCTTCGACGGCCACGCCGCCATAGATGGCAGGATAGGTGAACCTGACCCACCCGTTCACGGAGTCTTCGACCGGACCGGTAAAGATCTCCCCATCGGGCATGTTGAAGAGTCCCACGGAGTTCATGAACTTGCGATCCAGGATGGACAGGGTCAGGTCGACGTTCGGTCCGCGCATCACCACCTGGCTCCTGCCGGCCAGCCAGTCAATGGCCTTCTGCTGTCCGGCCGCGGTGCTCTTCCAGAATGCGACCGGATCGTCTTCCTGGGTATGGATCGCGCCGAACACAAAATCCTCGTACTCCTTCAGGCTCATGCTGGCGTCCTGGGCATAGGCCTCGGTCGGGTAAAGCGTGGTGACCCATTTGAATTTGCCCTCGGCGCCGCGGCGCATCTGGGCCTGAGTGATCGAGCTGAGGGCCCGGGCATATCGCTGGGATTTGGCGGGATCGATGCCGGTTGTGCCGCGCGTGTTCGTGGCTGAGTGGATTCGGATGCGGCTCTCGAATTGATCGTATGCCAGCTTCATAAACGTTGGGACAAAATCCAGCTGGGAATCATTTGCGTAGGTGAGGTGAAACTCCTCCTGGCTGAAGGGCATCAGCCCCGGCAGTGAAACCAGTGGGTGAGGATGGCCGCCCCTTTCCAGGATTTGAATGTACAGCTCGCGCACCAGCGGCTCGGCGGCCGTTGTTGCTTCGATCAGAACACGGTCGCCGGGTACGATCCGTGTGGAATGTTCAACCAAAACTTTTGCGAATTTTGCAATACGGGGATCGGCCACGAAGTCACTCCTGTTTCATATGAGATGACAGGGATTATATCACCGGCACTTCGAGTATACTTTTACCGCTTCACAAGAGAATGGATAATAGTGATGGGCCTGCCAAATATCTTTACCACGGAGAACACAGAGTTCACAGAGATTTTAAAATGTTTTCTCTGTGTTCTCGGTGCGCTCCGTGGTGAGAAAGTGTATCGCCCATTCTTTTAGCCACTCCCTACAAAAATCCAAAAGAGCAAATCAGCAAAGAAAACCATAAATGAAACAACTCCTCCAAAACATCAGGAACGGAAAATCCATCGTCGAGGACGTGCCCATCCCGACCCCGCGCGCCGGGCAGGCGCTTGTCAAAGTGGAAGCCAGCCTGGTCTCGGCCGGGACCGAGCGCATGGTCGTCGAGTTTGCCGAGAAGAGTCTGGTGGGCAAGGCGCGTTCACGTCCCGACCTCGTCAAACAAGTCCTGGATAAAGCGCGGCGCGAAGGGCTGGTCAATACTGCCCAGGCTGCCTTCAACCGTCTCGACCAGCCGATGGCATTGGGATATTCATCCGCCGGCACGATCGTCGCGCTCGGAAAGAACATGACCGGATTCAAAGTCGGTCAGCGCGTGGCCTGCGCGGGCGGGGGCTATGCCGTCCATGCGGAATACAATGCGGTGCCGCGCAACCTGTTGACACATCTTCCCAAAAATGTCGACTTTGAATCGGCGGCTTTCACGACTCTCGGCGCGATCGCTCTGCACGGCTTTCGCCTGGGCGAGTCGCAGATCGGGGAGAACGTTGCGATCATCGGGATGGGGCTCCTGGGATTGCTGGCGGGCCAGATCGCGGTCGCGGCGGGATGCCATGTCCTCGGGATCGACATCGACCCGGCCCGGATCGCCCTCGCCTCGTCTCTTGGACTTCAGGCGGTCCGCCGTGACCAGGCCGTCGACGCTGCTCTGGCGTTCACTGCCAGCCGCGGCTTCGACGTGATCCTGATCTGCGCCGATACGCATTCGAACGATCCGGTGGAACTTGCCGGTGCGATCGCGCGTGACCGGGCCCGGGTGGTCGCGACCGGCGCGGTGGGACTGACGTTTCCGCGCAAGGTGTACTATGAAAAGGAGATTTCCTTTATCAACTCGCGTTCCTATGGACCGGGTCGCTATGACCTGAACTATGAGGAACAGGGAAACGACTATCCCCTCGGTTACGTGCGCTGGACGGAGGGCCGTAACTTCGAGTCCGTCGTCGACCTGATGGCGAAGGGCCAGCTGAACGTCAGGCCGCTGA
>JBAVVF010000288.1:0-5358 GCA_049697155.1 Anaerolineales bacterium | reverse complement strand
GCGCAGCAGCATGCCCAACGCCTGGGTGCCGTAGCCCTTGCGCCGGTCGTCTGCCGCGCCGATGCCCAGGCGAAGATGGGCGTTGCCGTTCGTCCACTCGATCCACTGGAGGGTGGCTTTGCCGATCAGACGATCGTCCGCTTTGGCCCGGATCATGAAGTGATACAGGTTCTTGTCCTCTTCGATCTGCTTTTCGAGCTTCTCATACTGCTTCTTCACTATCGCCGCCGACAGGGGCCGCGCCGGGCCCGTCTCCATCAGGCGCATGAACTCGGAATCGTGCGTCCATTTGGATTCGATCTCCGGGTCCTTCTCGTGATCGATGGGTCCAAAGCGAATATCCTGGCCTTCGAATAACTGGGTTTGAATGTCGAACATGTTGCCTCCAAGAAATGATTTCTCCAAAAACGAACAGCCACAGACCGGGTCCATGGCTGTTGCTGAAAGAAAACAGCCACGGGCGAGTGCACCGTGGCTGTCGTTACGTTACATTGCGTGTAAGTTAACGATGAGTAGGCGCACTCCGAGAATCAAAATCAACACCACCGCTTTTGGTGACGAAAGCTTTACCACGTAACTGGTTCGTGCTGATTATCATCAATTGTGCGCCTCCTTTCTTAAGAATTTCTAACGCGGCGTAGTGTAACACGCCGCCCGATTTCCCGTCAAGTCATTAGTCAGAGTGAAAGGCGGCCGCGTATGGTAACCTGGAAAACGAATGCAGACACCCTGCCCCTCCAGACCGTGTTGATCATCTCCGATCAGCAGGAAAGGGTGGAAGTCTGGGAGACGCTCTTTGGCCAGAGAAAATGCATTGTCCTGAGCGAGTCGAATGTTTTCGATGCGCTGCAAAGCGCGCGGCTCATTGCCCCGTCTTTGATGCTGGTTGACCTGAACCTGTCGAAGGCCGAACGGGCCTCCCTGCTGGACGGCCTGCGGGGCGCCAGCCGCGGCCCCATTCTGATGCTGATTTCCGCCAACACCGTAGATGAGATCATCGAAGCCAACGAGGCCGGCGCGGACGAGTGTATTGTCAAGCCGGTCAATCCCGCGGTGCTGGTGGTCAAGGCCATGGCCTGGCTGGAGCGGGGTCAGCGCAGTGAACGGGCGGCCCTCAAGCTGGACGTCGACGCGTAAAACCCGGCTTCCGATCCAACCCTCCTGAATCAAAAACGCCCGCCTGCGCGGGCGTTTTGATCTTAACGACTGTTATGGATTGGCGACCGTACTGATGCGGCCGGCCTGTAACTCGCCCAGGATCCGCTCGACGTCCTGCTGCTTTCCCGGGGAGAGCAGGCTTGGGTCCACGTCGGCCAGGCCGAGGGGCGATTGAACCGTGACGCCGCCCTGCCCGGCGACCAGTCCGGGCCAGGCACTCTGGATACCTTTGACCACGTCAGGCTGGATCGTCATCACCCAGCCGGGCGGGCGCTGGGCCGGGCTGACCGACCCGATCATGTACACGCCGGTCATACCGATGTAGTTGACCAGGTCCTGTGTGGCGATGTCCGGGTAGACATAGATCGTCCCCACCCGGTACTGCATGATCAGGATATCGGCATAGGCATCATAGTTGGCCGGGTCCTCCGCCGCGGCAATATCCAGATATTGAGGATAACTCCAGTTATAAAAATACAGCTGACGGCAGACCCCACACTGGAATTTCATGCCGGTGGCATACGCATTCAGCGCCCGGATCGCGTCGGGGTTGTCTTTGGGCATCAGCATGCCGATACGGTAATCGTCGGTGAGCATCGCGGCCGTATAGCCCGCCAGGAAAGCGGCAACGTCCGACTGTGTATTGCCTCCCAGCACACTGATGTTGCCGCTGGCCGGGATTTCAGGCATGTTGATCGCCAGGAACTGCACCTGCGGTGCGGTCGCGGCCAGGGCAGCCAGCCCGGGATCGGGTGGGAACACGACCACGACCTTCAAACCCGGTTCGAGGTCGGCAGCCGTCAGGGTGTTGCGCACCTGGAAACGCAGTCCGGAAGCCTGGGCAAGATCATAAACCGTCTTCTGGTAGAGACTGGATGTCTCGGGATCGAGATCAGCCGGGACGACCAGGATCGCCAGAGGCTCGGCCGGCGAGGCGGTCTCGGTCGGTGGAACCAGCGCAGTATCGGTGGGGACGGGTGTCGAGGTGACATCCGCTCCGCTGCTCCCACAGGCATTCAGGACCGCCGCGATCAGGACGAAGAGAAGGATGAATCGTAGACGCACAGGTTTTCTCCAGAGTCAGAATGCCGGAATTATACACGTTGAGGATGAGTAAATATTAAACAGGAAGACCGTGCCTGGGCACGGTCCTTCTCCTGATTTTCCGCTTCTTATTTTGACTTGATCTTGATCTGCTTCGGGCGGGCGGACTCTGCCTTGGGCAGTCTCAGCGTTAACACGCTATCGACGATCTTGGCCTCGACGTGATCGGCGTCGATGGGGGCCGGCAGGCGCAGGGTCCGCGCGAACGAACCGGTGGGCAGCTCACGGACGAGATAGCTATCCTCGTCGGCCGGGCGCTCCGCCGCGATGCGGACGACGTCCTCCAACACCTGAATGTTCAGCTCGTCGGATTTAATTCCCGGCACCAGGGCGGACAGGACGAACGCTTCGTCCTCCTCGCGGACGTTGACCCCGAGGGTCTGCTCGCGGTTCTCGGCCCAGCGGCGGGCTATACGGCGATACGGATAAGTTTGCAGATAGAAGGTCATGGCTTGGCTCCTGTTTTGAATTTGTTGAATTGAGCCTAGTTTATTCAGGCTGTATAAGAAAAAAGATAAAGCGGTATAGAATTTATATATGAAAATCCCCCACAGAAAATCTGCGGGGGATTCACAAAAACCAACGTTCAGGCAATCAGCTTACTTATTGACTTCCACCTGCATGAAGTTGCCCTGTGCTGAAACACTCTTCACACGAATGGTAACGCCAATGCCGGGCAGCGGTACACTGGCCCAGCCAAGGTGGCCGATGGCCGGGTTTGGAGCGACCCAGTAGCTCTGGGTATCATCAAAGAGCTTGTTGGCAGGCAGTCCGCCATAGCATTGTTCAATGCTGTTCGCATGCAAGCAAATCACATCCGTCTTATCGAGTCCAAAGGTCGAGTCGTAGGACTGGATGCGCGGTCGCCAGACGAGACCATTGTCGGGGCGCAGGAGCAGCTCGGGGTGCGCGTCGACCGGCAGGAACAAGCCGCCGCAGCGTCCGCTCAGACAGTTATCGCCTACATTGTTATCTGCGAAGGACGTGTCATAGTACCAGACCAGCAAGCCATCCTGATAGGGGAAGTGCTCGACCCAGTTCTGCAGGTTCGGGTCATTCAGGAAGCCAAAGTTATACGGGCCGGTGCGCAGGCCGTCGTCATAGCCGCGATAGTTGCGGTACTCGGCGAAGTAGGCATTGAAGAACGACAGGGAGACTACATCAGATGCACGCACGAAGCCGGCATAGGTCCAACCCGGATCAGTTTCGCCGCCATCCGTGGGCTGGCCGGTAATGTTGATTTCATCTATAAAGAGACCGGTTTCAGCAACAGCCGCATCCGTCCAGTAACGGAAACCAATGGTAACGGTTTGGCCGGCAAAGGCTGAAAGGTCAGCCGTCAAGTCAACCCAATTCCCACCGGACGAACCTGTGATGCCATTGCCGAAGTTCTGCCCGTTCGGATTGGTATTGGTTGAAAGGTTCGTAGCAACCGGGTTGCCGTCGACCGTCAGGTAAGCGTAATCCCAGTCGATCTCGATCTCATATTTGACCTTGGCTGAAAAGGATACAACGCCGGCAGGCAGGGTTAAGCTGCGGGTCATGCTGTTATCAAGGTCATTCCCGGAACCGGAGAAGTATTGATATGTACCGGCATACGGAGCGCCAACAGGGAAGTCCACCTGCTTATCAGGCAGAAGCACAACGAGCTGCTGAGCCTGCTTGGTATTGGTGCTCGCGGGTCCCAGTTTGACGGACGCCTCCTGGGTGTAGTCCACGACCGTGTAGTTGGACCAGCCGAGGTAAATCTTCTCATAGGCGCTCATCGGAATCGGCTTGGAGCCAATGCCCTCGGCCGGGATCCCGGTGCTGCCATAGGAACCGCTCGAATACAGCGTCCAGAAACCGGTTGAGTTCTCAGCGCCGCCGGTGTTCCCGGAAGTATCGTAGAGGTCGGGCAGGCCAAGGTCATGACCGAATTCATGTGTGAATACACCCACACCGCCGTTCTCAGGCTCGATGGTGTAGTCGCCGATCCAGAAATTGCTGCCGCCCACGCGCACGCCGCCAAAGTGGTTGGGGCCAGCACCGTCCGGGCCATTGGCGCTGTAATATGCATACCAGCGATGACTCCAGATGGCATCTGTTCCCTGGGCTCCGCCACCGGTTTCCTCCCCTTCCCCGGCATGGACAGACTGGAAGTGATCGATGTAGCCATCAGGTTCATTGAAGTTGCCATCGCCGTCGCTATCATAGCGATCCCAGACGTCAAACGGCGCCAGGTAGGCATTGATATCAGCAGCCGTCGCACCATTCGCGATCTGGGCGTTATACCAGGCATCGATCGAATGATTGACAAAAACCCAGGTCTGGGCGCAAACGATGCCGCCACAGTAATTCCTGCCGTACGCTGCGGCATTATAAGGTACTTGTACCCAGTCGGTTACATCCCCATTGACTGTGTAGCGATTCGATGATTCCGCAATATAGAAATTACGCATCGAGACGGCGCCGGGAGCCTCGGAGAAAAGCAAATTCTCGTAATAGGCTTCCGTGAAATCGGAGTTCCAGATGGTTGTGTTATCGACACTGCGATCGGGTTCAGGGATTTCATTGTGCAGCGGGCCGGGAACGCCGGAAAAAAGAATGGGAGCGGGGTGATCAGCGGGACCGAACTCACCCAGCACCGTCCAGATGGAATCTTCGCCCTGGCGTTCCAGCTCGACAAATTGACCCTTGGCTACTTCCGCAACCGGGCCGCTAGCCTTGCCGTTCACTTTGGCTTCAAAACCTTTTGCTTTAAGTTCCGCCTGCTTATCACCCAGCGGGTGGCTGGGATTATCTGTATTGGCCCCCAAATCGATTGGCGCGTCATCCGCGCTACCAGGTGCAGCGCCAGTGCCCGGCACCATGGTTACCATAAACATCATAACAATTAATAACGTACTGAACCACTTTGCTTTCATAAACTATATCTCCTCTGATAGTTTGACTGGGGCGTATGTGGATACTGATATTGGTAATTTTTTTGTATCGGGAACAGCAACACCTCCATAAACAAAAACCACCGAACAAAAAAGTTCGGCGGTCTGGCGGCCCCGCTGGGGCGGGGTCCATGACTTTGCGCCCCCACCTCACGATGGGTTTGCCTTTTCG
>JBAVVF010000287.1:0-4455 GCA_049697155.1 Anaerolineales bacterium | reverse complement strand
GTCGCCAAGCTGCCTAACGAACAGATCGATGTTGTACACGGTCTCTGGCCGGTCGGAAAACCCGCGCCCGAGCAGGTCGTAGCGCAAAACACGAAAGCCAGATTGCGTCAGAAATTCGAAGGTAAGGTCGTAAACGAAATAGGGACACGAGAATCCGTGCACGAGCACAACGGTTTCTTCGGCATGCGGGTTGCTCAATTCATAGTGGGTAAAACCATCGGAAAGCTGGATGAACGAACCGCCCGCCTCCCTGCGGGTGATTTCGTTCAGTTCCCTGGTTTCTGCGCGATAAGAGAAAGGCATAAACAATGCTCCGAACGCCGTTCTCGGCGTTCGGCAACCCGCCGAGACGGCGGGTTGAGCAAGTGGGTGGTTAGATCTTCCCCAGTGCTCTCAACACCCGTTCGGGCGTGAACGGAAATTCATCGACCCAGACGCCGGTGGCATCGTGGATCGCGGCGCCGATGGCCGGTGCGACCGGCAGGAAGGGCAGTTCGCCCAAGCCGCGCGCGCCCCAGGGTCCGTTCGGGTCGGGCACTTCCACGATCACCGTTTCGACCTTTTCCGGGATGTCCCAGATGGTGGGGATCAGATACGTGCTCAATTGATCGGTCAGCACGCGCCCATCTTTTGTCTTCCAGTCTTCGAGGACCGCGTAGCCCTGCGCCTGCACGACCGCACCTTCGACCTGGCCCTCCACCAGGGTGGGATTGATCGCCTGTCCCACGTCGTCGGCCGAGACGAAGCGGACGACCCGAACGTGACCGGTCTCGAGATCCACTTCCACTTCGGCAGCCTGGGCCGCGAAGGCATAGGCAAAGTTCGGCGTCGAATGTCCGGTCTCTTTTTCGAACTGCGTGGTGCGCGGCGCAAGATATTTGAACTCGCCGATGGCCGGACGTTCCTCCGCCTCCCATTTTTTCAGCGCGACCTCCGCCGCGCCCCGGATTGCATTGCCGGACATAAAGGTCATGCGCGAAGCCGAGACCGAGCCGGAGTTTTCCATCGTCGCAGAATCGGAAGCCACGATCCGCACTTTTTCAAATGCCACACCGACCGCTTCCGCGGCCATCTGGGCCATCACGGTGTGTGTGCCCTGGCCGACCTCCGCACCGGCATGGTGCAGGACGACATGCTCGATCTCTACGTTGCCGTGGATCTCCACCTTGGCCCAGCAGTTCTCCTGGTAGCCAAACGAGAAGCCGATGTTCTTGAAACCGGCGGCGAAACCTCGACCACGGGCAATGTGTTTCGAGCCTCTTTCCTCTTTCTTTTCTTTCCTCCATCCAAACTTATCGCGTGCCGCTTCGATGCACTGGATCACCGTGACCGGGCTGGGCGAGGGAGTGCCGACACCCATCGGGTCGCTGTCCTTCAGGGCGTTCTTCAAGCGGAACTCGACCGGGTCCATGCCGAGCTTTTCGGCGAGCTTGTTCATCTGCATCTCCGCCATGAACAAAGCCTGCGGCGCACCAAAGCCGCGGAACGCCGCGCCGGGAACGTGGTTGGTGTAGACGCCGTACACATCCGTTTTGATGTTCGGGATGTTGTAGGGTCCCGAAGACGTGATGGTGGAATTTCCCAGCACCTTGTTGGAGGTATACATGTACGCGCCGCCATCGCCGATCAGGACGTTTTCGATGGCGACCACTTTCCCGTCTTTGGTCGCGCCCCATTTGGCGCGGATGACTGCGGCATGGCGCTTGCCATGTCCGATCATCGATTCCTGCCGCGACCAGATGATCCGGACCGGCTTCTTCAATTGACGGGCCGCCAACGCGAGCACGATCTGCACGGACATGTCTTCACGCCCGCCGAAGGCGCCGCCGATGGCGGGATAGACGATCCGGATATCCTCGTTGGCCAGACCGAGCGCGTGCGCCACCTGATGGCGGTCCTCGTGGGTCCACTGCCCGCCGCAGGCAATCGTCAGGCGTCCTTCCTCATCGATATAGGCGAGCCCGGCCTCGGGCTGGAGATAGGCATGTTCCTGGACGGGGGTGCGATATTCACACTCGACGATCACATCCGCTTTGGCAAACCCTGCCTCCACATTCCCTTTGCGGATCTTGTAGTGGACGCAGATGTTCGAATCGCCGATCTCTTCGTGGACACGCGGCGCGTCGGGTTTCATCGCTTCCACCGGGTCGGTGACGACCGGAAGATCCTCATACTCGACCCGGATCAGCTTGACCGCCGCGGCAGCTTCCGCTTCGGTGTGAGCCACCACAGCCGCCACCTGGTCGCCGATGAACCGGACGACATCCGTCCCGGGCTTGGACGAACCGGGTCCGCACAAGACGGGCTGGTCCTGCCACTGCAGGCCGTATTCGTTGACCGGGACATCCCTGGCCGTGTACACCGCCACGACACCCGGCGCCGCCTCCGCCTGGCTGCTGTCGATGACTTTGACCCGCGCATGCGGGCGGTCGGCGAAGAGCATTTTCATGTGCAGCATGTCCGGCATGCTGAGGTCGCCGGAGTACAGTGCTTCGCCGGTTACTTTGCCGCGCGCATCCACGCGCGGCATGGACTTGCCAATGGTATTGTGAGAAGTCGTTTGCTGTTTTTGGTCTGCCATAACAGTCTGAGACTTGAATTATCGCTTATAGGATTTGATCTTGCGACCCCTGATCGGCGGCTCATCGTGAGGGCCATACTTGGGTGGTCCAAATATGGTGTACAGGTATCCATAGATTATGGAAATGATGCCCCCGATCACGAGCGTGAGCAAGGCCGCGAAGACCAGATTGGCTTCCAGATTGTTTTGGGACTGAAGGAACAGCAGGACCGGTTCCAAACCTCGCAGTTTCCACAACAGTGGATGAACGGTAAGCGCACCAAACCAGGACGGCGGAATGGGCCAGCCTCTGGCAGCGCCGTAATTGACCAGCAGGATTGCAGCGCCGTAAGCCAGGATTGGGACGACGATCATCAGGATGCAGCCAATGCCGCGCATGACCGGGTGGACACCCTCCTGACGCCGGGGGGGGGCTTGTCGACTGTGAGAACTATATTTGCCCATCAGATTACCTCGTTGTTATGCCTGCATTCGGCTGGCATCTTCCATGGCCTGTACGATTTTGTAGTAACCCGTACAGCGACACAGGTTGCCCGTGATGGCCTGCTCGATCTCGTTGCGCGTCGGATTGGATTTTTCCTCCAGCAGTTTTGCAGCAGACATCAGGAAGCCCGGTGTGCAATATCCGCACTGCACTGCGCCGTGCTCCACAAACGCCTCCTGGACTGGATGGAGCTGTCCATCCACGGCGAGACCCTCGACGGTGACGATTTCCGCGCCGTGGGCCCGCGGTGCCGGGACAAGGCATGCCATGACGGCCTTCCCATCCAGGAATACGGTGCAGGCGCCGCATTCGCCCTCGGCACAGCCTTCCTTGGTGCCGGTCAGTTCGCACTATTCACGCAGCAGGCGCAGCAGGGTTTTGTCATGCCCGTTTTTGAAAGTATATTTCCGGCCGTTGATGGTCGTCTCGATGGAGTCGGAGGGTGAGATGTGGGCCTTTGCGATCTCACGTTCCAGCTTCCGCTCGCCCCACAACAGGATCGGTTCGGCCGGCATCCCGGTCTGTTCCCGCCCTTCGGGCGCATCGCGCACGGCCTTCAGCCCGCGCAGGGTGCAGACGCGCACCATCTCGCTGCGGTAGGCGGCGGAGCCGCGGATATCATCGATGGGTTTGCAGGAATTCATGGTCAGGCGCGCGGCTTCTTCGAGCACGGCGTCTGTCAGGGGCTTGCCCACCAAATAGGTTTCGGCTTCCGGCGCGCGGATGATCGTCGGGGCGACGGCTCCCAGCGCGATCGCAGCGGCTCGGACGGAACCCGCTTCCAGGTCGAGAACGACCGCCACATTGATGATCGAGATGGCCTGGGCCCGGCGCAAAGCCAGCTTGATGAACGTCCCGCGTGCGCTGGATTCCAAGGCACGGAAGGAGATATCCACCAGCATCTCGTCCGGGCGCATGACCGTCTTGCGGACGCCGGTATAAAAATCCCGGAGCGCGACCGTGCGCGTGCCAGTCCTGGAGCGCAGTGTCACGGCTGCGTCGAGTGCCATGAGCGGCGTGATCGTATCGTTGGCGGGGGAGGCGGTGATCAGGTTGCCGGCGATCGTCCCCCGGTTGCGGATCTGCGGCGCACCGACCTCCCAGGCCGCGCGCGCCAGCGGGTAGGCCCGGGCCCGGATCAGCCGCGACTCGACGCAGTGGTTGTGCGTGACCAGCGGGCCGAGGTGAATGAGGCTGTCTTCATCGATTGTGATGTTATCCAGGCTGGGAATGCGGGTGACGTCGATCAGCGTGTGGATCCCCCTGCGGACCCCGCGTTCGAGTTCGAGGATTAAATCGGTAGCACCCGCGACAATGCGGGCGCTCTCTCCTCTTTCTGACAATGCTTGCAGTACTTCATCTATCGTGGTTGCGTTGATATATTCTTTCC
>JBAVVF010000286.1:0-3593 GCA_049697155.1 Anaerolineales bacterium | reverse complement strand
CCACAGCCACGCTGGTTTCATGCGGGACGGTGACAATGAAATCCACAGTGTTAACTTTGTTGTTGAAGTTCATTGACTTGGGCAGCTCGTATTTGAGGGTAATGGAGTTGCCGTTCTGTTCGATGGTGTATTTTATGTTCTTTACTTCCTGGTCGGCACGAGCCTGGGAGGAGTCATAGGCAGTCTTGACCGCCCTGACCTGAACCGTCTCGACATCCGCGCCGGTGACGGTGACCTCGCCTGAATCATCATTGACTTTCAGGGTGATTGGCTTTTCTGCATCGACCTTGAGTGTCTTGCTTTCCTCCAAAGTCGAGGAAATATTGCGCACATCGAACGGGTTGTTGGTCGGGAAGCCGCCATTGGCCGTGAAGAATATCACTGCACCAATGCCCAGGCATACCAATGCCAGCGCTGCAGCTAAAAGGATGATTACAATGGGTTTTTTCATTTTTTGCTCCGTTTTGTTGCGGGAAGATAACGCCTTCCACGCTATAATTTTGTTGTTCTCACTTTGTTTGACAGGCAAGTGCGGAAAAAGTTTCAAGTGAGGAAGTAGACAAGTACACAGGTAAACAGGTATCGGCCTTGCCTACTTGTGTACTTGTCTACCTTTTACCTGCCCCGAAACTTTTTGCATTTTCCCCTGTCTAACTACCTAGAGACCTCATGCCAGACCCGGAACAACACCTCATCCAGCGTGCGCAGAAGGGCGATCAGGAAGCCTTTGCCGCGCTGGTGACCGAACATCAGCAATATGTCTATAACCTTGCTCTGCGGGTCCTCAAGGATGAAGAGGAGGCGCTCGACCTGGCGCAGGAGACCTTCGTGCGCGCCTGGACGGCCCTTCCCAACTTCCGCGGGCAGTCCCGGTTCCGGACCTGGCTGTACCGGATCGTGACCAACCTTTGTTACAACCGCCTCCCGGGCCTGCGCCGCTCCCTGAACGACCTTGGCGATGACGTGATCTCGGAAATCCCGGAGACAGACATCGCCTTCGACAACCCGGCCCGCGGATTTGAATCCCGCGAGCTGCGCTCGTATTTGCATCGAGCCATGGATGAGCTGGACGAAAACTATCGTCTGCTCATCTCGCTGCGCTATCAGAATGAGCTCTCGTATGAAGAGATCGCCGGTACGCTCAACCTGCCGCTGGGCACGGTGAAGACCGGCCTCTTCCGTGCCAAAGAGCAGCTGCGCCACGCGCTTGAGAACTATCAGGAGTTATCATGGACAACCCCTTGACCCCCGAGAAGAAAGATATCGCCATCGAAGACGCTCTGCATACCTATCCCATGGCATCCATGCCGCGTGACATCACGGCGGATGTGCTGGCGCGCATCCAAAGCGTGCCAGCCCCGCGTCCCTTCCGCCTGACATGGAACGACATTGTTTTGAGCGTTGTCATTGCCCTGTGTATGGGCGCCGTCTGGTTCAGCCTGTCTCACCTGCCTCCACTTGTGGTCGCGCAAATTCGCAAGGAAAGCATCCTTTTCTACCAGGATTTACTCGTCAATGCCCGCTGGCTCGTTCCCGCGCTTTCCTTCGGCCTGGCGGGATTCCTGGCCGCGCTGACGATTCCGTATCTGCGACAGGAACTAATGAAAAAATCGACTTAAACAATACGGCTCTTGGATTTTTCACCACAGAGAGCACGGCACCCTTCGGGTGCTGCCGCTGCTTTGCGCGGCGTTCGCTAAGTTCACTGAGAAAATTAAGAAACTCTGTGCTCTCTGTGATCTCCGTGGTGAAAGAGAGGGGAAACCATACTATAATGACGGCTTGTCAGAGCCTCTTCCATTATGAAAATATTGCTGATCAACCAGTCCTTCGTCCCACCCGACGAGCCGGGTCACACACGTCATTTCGAGATGGCGCAGTATTTGCGCAGCTGCGGACACGAAATGGTCATTGTCGCCAGCGATTCAAACTACCAGACCGGCCTTCGTACCGTCGAGCGGAAAGGTCTGTACGTCGAGCAGGTCATCGGCGGGATTCGCGTGCTGCGGGCCTACAGCGCCCAGACCCTGCATCGCAGTTATTTCTGGCGGGCCGTCTCGTTTTTCAGTTTTATGTTTAGCTCCGTTTGGGCCGCTTTGCAGGTCAAAGACGCGGACCTGGTCATGGGCACGACGCCGCCGATCTTTCAGTCGGTTTCGGCCTGGTTCGTCGCCTTCGTCCGCCGGAAGCCCTTCCTGCTGGAAGTGCGCGACCTGTGGCCCGAGTTTGCGATCAGCATGGGCGTGATCAAAAATCCTGTCGTGATCGCGTTGGCCCACTGGCTCGAACGCTTTTTGTACGCGCGGGCGGCGCACATCCTGGTCAATTCACCGGCGTACAAGGAATACCTGGTCGGCAAAGGCCTGCCGGAAAAGAAAATTACCTTCATCCCCTACGGCACGGACATCGACATGTTCAACCCGGACGTGGATGGTTCTTCCGTCCGCGCGAAGCTGGGGCTGCAGGACAAGTTCATGGTCCTGTACGCGGGCGCGATGGGGCAGGCCCACGATCTCTACACCGTGCTGCGGGCCGCCCGGCGTTTGAACGGTAATTCGCGCATCCGATTTGTCTTTTTCGGCGCCGGCAAGGAGCGCGCCAACCTGGAAGCGGAAGCGCAAAGGCTGAGGCTGAAAAATGTTCAGTTTGCCGGCATCTGTCCGAAGAAGGAAATGCCCGCCGTGATCGCCTCGGCGGACCTATGTCTGGCCATCCTGCAAAACCTCGAGATGTTTCGCACCACCTATCCGAACAAGGTCTTCGACTACATGGCCTCGGCCCGCCCGACCGTACTGGTTATCGATGGCGTCGTGCGGGAGGTGATCGAAGCTTCGGGTGGGGGAGTCTTCGTCGAGCCGGGGAATGACGAGCTGCTCGCCAAGACCATCCTTGAGCTTTCGAAAGACCCTCGACGAGTCAAACAAATGGGCGAGAATGCCCGCGCCTACCTGGTAAAACACCTCGATCGCCGCGACAAGCTGGCGGAAACGCTGCAGCTGCTTGAGAAGCTGGTGCGCCCATGAAGAGCAATGCCTGAGTTGTAGGAAAAACAAAAGAAATGAACATCAGAAACCATGCGGCCGCAATGTTCTTCCTGGGAGTCTTCTTATCAAGCTGTGCAGCTCAGTCGCCAGGTCCAGAGTCCGCCGTATTCCCCTCGCCATTTCCCAGTCCGACTTGGGTACCGACTATTGCGACAACAGTGGAAGCAACTTTATCAGCTACAAGCACGTCTGTTGTCCGGCACTTCTCACAACTTCAGCCGCTTTCCCTGCCTGAGTTCAACGCCCGCTATTCCACTGGCGACCTGGTGTTGACCTTGGACAAAAAAATCATGGCTGTTGTCTCAAGCGATAAATTGTATGGAAACGAGGCTGTTTGGCTTTGGAATGTAAATGATCCAGATCGATCTCTGGCTGGGTATCAGATTTTCATTGAGAATTTATCCGGCGTGGCTTTCAGCCCTGATGGAGATATGCTGGCAATCGGGGGTGAAGGAAAAATCACCATTTTGGATTGGAAGACAGGATACATACTTGATACGATTGAAACACCAAACCCTATGGTCGTTCAACTGGCATATGGCCCAGACA
>JBAVVF010000285.1:0-2071 GCA_049697155.1 Anaerolineales bacterium | reverse complement strand
GATTTGGATAGGACAGCGGAAAGTCATCGCGCCGCGAGCCACCAGCGGTTGACCAGACGGAAGTTGTTGTACAATTCTCCATTACTGCGCGGTTGGTTCATCCGACCCAGTAGACGGCGACATACTGATCGGGGCTCAACAGAAGATTGGAGCACCACGGAATTCACGCGCGTTTTGCTTGATCGGGTAGCTCACGCCAGCTGCTCCTACAAGCCGATATGTTCCCGGTTCCATCTCCAAGTTTGGATGCTCGGGATGCACAAGCATTAGCGTTGCCGTGCACTGGACAATAGCACCTCGATCGACATTACAGTATCGAAGGCTTTTGTTGCATTCGAGCACATGGCGCCCATATAGAACTGAGTCCAGCTCCTTGTTGACGACGTCAGTCGAGAGTTCACGTGACGTTGCCCCCTTAAAACTTGCTCGATAAATCGCGACATCACCTTGACGGAATAAGTAGCCTGGGGGAAGCAGCCAATTGTACACCTCCGCCAGTGAACGCAGAACAGGGTCGACTTCTCGCATGCCCGTTTGAACACCATCGCAATTGATAAAAAATAACCAAACAAACCGACTTGCCTCCACTCGCCATAGCAGATCGTGTTCGATGCCGTGCCTTCTCTCATCCTCGACTGTAAAATTCACATTCCCGGAGAAGCCAGCAATCTCAAACATTACTCTATCGCCGCGCCGGACCACCAACCCATCTGCTTGCCGATCGAAGGACAACTGGTGAAATCTGGTCGAGAAGGGAGCGCCGGATAGCATTGGAGTCAGCGTCATAAGTTTGACCTGTATCTTTGAAATTTCGAGTCGGCCGGAAAGGTGACTTGATTGATGCTCACAGAAATTATCCCCGGTATTAACCCTTTAACGTAGGACTGAACCCTGGGGAGCGCGTCATCACAGCTTTGGGCTTTTTCGTCGATCTCGACATCAATTTGATACACACCAATATCCAGCTGCGTAATTTGAAACTCTCTAAGAACAGGAAATTGGACAAACATGTCGTTAAAGCGAGTTGGCGGAAATAACCCTCCATCTCGCAACTTAAAGCACTTGATCATTCGACCATCAAGGGTACCAATACGTGGAGAATTGCTACCGCAGTCGCATGGCTCGTATGCGAGCGTACCAAGATCCCCAGTCTGATACCGCATAAGGGGCATCGCTTCGTTTCTATCGCTACTCAGAACCAACTCGCCTACGACCCCAGGCGCCACGGGTCGCCCTACCTCGTCAAGAACTTCAACAAATACGGAAGATGTATCCACATGAAGGTTGCCGAGGCTGCACTCCGACGCAATTAGACCAAACTCCGTCATGGCGTAAGCGTCGATCACCCGCCCGCCGGTAATTCCACAGAGGCGCGCACGCAGTGCCGGTGTTAGTGCCGAGCCGCTTGAAATAATGTGCGCGGTCCCGAGCCCCTTCGGATCGGAGCTTTCAACGAGATGAGCCGTAATCTCGAGCAAACTGGGTTTAGAGGCTATACAGACTGGTGGTAAATTCGAAATTAGTTCGAGCATAGCCTGCATTGAAGCGGGCTTGCTCCCGTCGACGACAACCTGAATGGAAACGCCAGCATCGAGTGTTGGGTCAACAAACAGCATGTTGGGCATGCTTGGATTGTCGCTTACTGAAACACAAAAGATTTTGTTGCGAGGGAGCTCCGAGCTAACGGCCCGTCGCAATATCTTGCGCGGCGCAAGAAAAAGCAAATCATAATAAAATGCAGAACTGTACCAGATCTGCAGTGGAAGTCCCGATGAACCGGTGGTGAGTTTCTTCCAAAGCAGCTCGTTTGCCAATGCCGGGTTCATATAGCGATCAGCGAAGGACCGAACATCGTCCTTCGTTGTCACAGGCAAATCGCTTAGACACCGAGCAACTTCAACATTCCTGAGTGCTGGGATTTCGCGAAGTAGACTACCTACTATGGCAGCGCAGATGCGATCTTTTGCGGGCCACACTCCGGCTGGCGCCTGGAGGGCAGACACGAATTCGGTCATCCTTGTGATCAAGCTTTCCTTGTACTTTAAGGACAGAAAGAACTCTTCAACATCGA
>JBAVVF010000284.1:0-2363 GCA_049697155.1 Anaerolineales bacterium | reverse complement strand
GCGCCTCGCCTCGCTGGGCTCGAGTCGGAAGGTAGTGTTTTTCGTTGCCAAGTTCACGCGAGAGGATTTCATGGTCCTGAAGGATCTTCTCGAAACCGGCAAGGTGAAACCCTTTGTTGAGCGAACATACCCGCTGCCACAAATCGCTGAAGCCATGCGCTATCTGGGAACGGGTCACGCCCAAGGAAAGATTGTTGTCACAATAAAGTAAACGAATAGCGGGATGACATATGCCCAAGTGTGTCCGGAGAAGATCAAATGACAGCCCGTACCGCTGAAACATCAGCCCTTGTTCGTGCAAGAGTCGCAGGGTTCTTATATTTGCTTGCAAATCTACCTGCTCCCTTCGCTCTTGTATACCTTCCCTCCCGCCTGATTGTGCGCGGAGATGCGTCAGCAACAGCGAATAACATCATGGCCTCTGAGTCGCTCTTCCGTCTTGGGATTGTCGCCCTTCTACTCAACTCGATAGCCAACATCTTTGTGGTTCTGGCACTGTATCAGTTGCTCAAAGTGGTGAACAAGAACATAGCTTCACTAATGGTCATCTTCTCTCTGGCTGCTGTTCCGATCGCCATGCTCAATGAGCTTAACAATCTGGCTGTCCTGCTCCTAATGAGTGGTGCTGACTATTTGAACGTATTTGCAACCGAGCAACTCCAGGCTCTGATGTACTTCTTCCTTCGACTGCACGGCCAGGGACTCAATATTGCCCAGATATTCTGGGGGCTATGGCTGTTTCCGATGGGGTATCTGGTCTTCAAGTCAGGTTTCCTTCCCGGGATTCTGGGCATCTTGTTGATCATCGGATGTTTTGGCTACGTGACACAAAGTCTTGCAGCATTTCTCGGTTACAACGTGAGTATTATTTTCTTTACATCCTGGGGAGAACTATTCCTCCTCTTATGGCTGTTGATCAAGGGTGTGAACGCTGAACAGTGGAAAGAACGGGCACTCGAATCTGCCTGAGATAACAATACAAGCCTTCCACCTTCATTCTTCATCCCTTATACTCTTCCCATGCCGCCCCTGATCCTCGTTGTTGATGACGAACCCAAGGTTGCCCGCCTCACCCGCGACTATCTGGAGAAAAACGGATTCCGCGTTATTGCCGCCGCAGACGGTCAATCCGCGCTGACGATTGCCCGCCGTGAAAAACCCGATCTCGTCATCCTCGACCTCATGCTCCCCAACATCGACGGGCGCGAAGTCTGCCGCATCCTGCGCCGCGAAAGCGACGTGCCGATCATTATGCTCACAGCCTTATCTGAGGAGATTGACCAGGTGACGGGTCTTGAAATCGGCGCGGACGATTACATCACCAAGCCATTCTCCGTCCGGGCGCTGGTGGCACGCGTGCGGGCGCTCCTCCGCAGAACGCGCGGTGAAGTCAAAGGGCCGAGCCTCGTTCGCGTCGGCGGGCTTGAAATTGATCCGGAAAAATATGCCATCACGTTCAACGGCAGTCTCATCAAATTCACCCCAAATGAATTCAAGCTGCTCTATTTGCTTGCAGGTCGCGCCGGTCAAACCTTTACCCGCGAACAGCTGTTGGAGGACCTGCATGGCGCCGCATCCAGCATGGACCGCAGTGTGGACTCACACATCAAAAATCTGCGAAAGAAGCTCGAAGCCGCAACGGGCGAACCCATGATCGAGACGGTCTATGGCATCGGCTATCGGTTTCTCGAACCGAACCTCTAACCTTCAACCTTTCCCATGTCCACCTCTCCTTCCGAATCCCGCGCAGGTCGTTTTGTACCGTTCGCGATTTTCTTCATCATCTCTGCCTTTACTTTTGTTGGAGGCATTGCGGCGATTCTCTATCTCCTGTTTTCGAAATACTCCGGCGTTAGGAACATCTGGCTTCTGCTTTGCGGCGCTCCTGTCGTTCTGGTTGTATTCGTTATCGTCACCGTCTTCAACTTATACACCCGCTTCGGCAGACCGCTGGAGAACCTCTTTAACGCGATCAACACGATCGAAGAAGGCGACCTGTCTGTGCGCGTGCCGGAAGACAACTCGGCCATATTTAGCGATTTATTTAAACGCTTCAACAAAATGGTGGGCGAGCTCGAACGCTCCGAACAACAGCGCCGCAACCTGACCGCCGATATCGCTCATGAACTTCGCACACCGCTGCACATCATTCAGGGCAACCTTGAGGGAATCCTGGACGGTGTTTATCAGCCAACGCCCGAACACATCAACACCACGCTGGAGGAGACCAGACTGCTTGCGCGTCTCGTGAACGATCTGCAAACCCTCTCCCTCGCCGAAACGGGGCAGCTTCCACTCCATCCGGCACGTTTCCGGCTTGCTGACCTGATCGATGACCTTGCTTCGAGTTTTTCCTCCCAGGC
>JBAVVF010000283.1:0-2193 GCA_049697155.1 Anaerolineales bacterium | reverse complement strand
GGATTGTCCCGTCTCGATCCATAACCTGCCAGTCCTTCCCGTTAAATCGGCTCGATTCTCACTTTTGGTGATCCCCATCGCCTGACAGAGCTTCCCGGGACCGCGCGTATCGCGTCCATTTCGTCTTTCCAGCATGATTTCCACTCCCTCCACTGGCTGGATGGCCCGAATCAACACTGCCGCCGGGAAACCTTCGCGCTCGGTCACGGCGTTCAGCATCCAGTGATTGCCGTAGGTGAAATAGACGTAGGCATGCCCGGGTGGGCCGTACATGGGGGCCGTGCGCGGGGTGAATCCTGCCTTGGCGTGACAGGCCAGGTCGGTTTCCCCAATGTAAGCTTCAGTTTCGGTGATCAGGCCGACTAGTTTCACGCCATCCAGGATGCGAACCAGATGCGTGCCGATCAGTTCGCGCGCGACGGTCAATGTAGGACGATTGTAGAATCTGTGAGGGAGGATCTTCACCACGGAGTTCACGGAGAGCGCAGAGATTTTTAAAGGGTTTAATTTATGAGACGTTTGATGCCACCATGTTTAAGCAGCTTGACGTTGAAGTTAAGTAATAAACCTATTTTGCCACCGGAAATTTTCAGGTACGACAGCAATTGAGCTTCATGAATAGGTGCAAGTTCGCGCACAGATTTTACCTCAACAATTACTGCGTCATTGACGAGAAGGTCAAGGCGATAACCACAGTCAAGCTTCAAACCTTTGTAGGTTAAGGGCAGACCAACCTCCTTCAAGGCTATATAATCTCGTTCTAATAACTCATACATCAGACATTCACGGTATGCTGACTCAAGCAAGCCCGGTCCAAGGTGCTTGTGAACTTCAATTGCCGCACCAATGATCGCTTCGGTGATTTTATTTAATTCTTCCATACTTAATTGCTTCATTATTCCCTCCTTGAGAAATACTTGTTCAACTGTTGAGTTGGTGGGAATTCTAAACCAATTCTCTTAATCTCAGTGGTCTCTGTGCTCTCCGTGGTGAATTACTTGAACCTCGGATCGCGTCTAAGAGTCAATCGCAGTCCGTCGTTCAGCCCGATGGATGGTCGATAGTTCAATTTCTGGCCGGCCAGCGTCAGGTCGGCGCACAGGCGTGAGACACCGCCCGACGTTTTGGGATTGGTAATCACTTCTGCACTGGTTCCGGTGGCATCCTGGACTGCTTTGACCAGCTCGCTCAGGCTCGTCTCTGTGCCTGAGCCGACATTGATGACCAGCCCGTTGACATTCGGTGCAGTCGCGGCTGCGACGAGGGCGCTGACCACATCATCCACATAGACGTAATCGCGCGTCTGGCTGCCGTCCCCATGCACGACCAGCGTCCCGCCGCGCAGTGCCTGCTTCAAATAATGCGGCACCACAGGCGGATGCGAGGCAGGCAGGTGCTGCCCGGGACCATAGGCATTGAAGATGCGCAGGCTGACCGTCTCGATGCCCCACAATCCGCCGATCGTGCGGACGTAGTATTCCGCTGCAAGTTTCGAGACCGCATACGGCGAGCGTGGATTCGGGGTGAGTGACTCGCGTAAAGGCTGTTCGGCCAGATCGCCGTACACCGCGCCGGAGGAAGTCAGCACCACGCGCCGCACACCGACATCCCGCATGGCTTCCATGAGGGCCACCGTCCCGCCGACGTTGACGTTGTTGTAATCGCGCGGGTACAGGACCGATTCGGGCACCGAAACTCGGGCGGCCAGGTGATACACCACGTCCACTTCCTGGAGGAGGGTCCACAGCTTGGGGCGGTCGCTCACGTCGCCGCGCGTAAAATGGACGTCAGGTCCGAGCGTGCCAGGGTCGCCGGTGGAGAGATCGTCCAGCCCGCGGATTTGATGCCCCTCCCGGGCCAGCTGGTTGGCAAGCGAAGAGCCGAGGAATCCCGCGGCTCCGGTAATGAGGAAATTCATAAGTAGGAAGGATTATAGCACCAAGAGAATTCATCCTTTGTTTTCACTTTACCCTTGGATATTGCTCATGAATATTGATTGACTTATCCCTGGTAGTGTGTTATTCTTCTTCTTGTAGGATAACAGTAAGTTCGTATTGGAAGTACAAATGCCAACAGCTCACGGTTAGATCCGTGGGTTGTTTTGTTTTGCCCTCCGATGGAACTAAACAGACCACCTAACTATTCTAAAATTGCCAAAGGAGGCAAATACAATGTCTGATCGTATAACTGGTA
>JBAVVF010000282.1:0-23272 GCA_049697155.1 Anaerolineales bacterium | reverse complement strand
GCGTATGCCCTGGTGAATTACATCCTGACCCTCTCGCCCAGGAAGATCATTTTAGGCGGCGGAGTGATGCAGCGCGAGTTCCTGTTCCCGAAGGTTCGCCACAGAGTGCGCGAGTTATTGAACGGGTATGTATCCAGTAAGACCATCCTGGAGAATATCGACAGCTACATCCTGCCGCCGGGACTGGGGAATCAATCTGGCAGCCTGGGCGCGATCGCGCTGGCCATGCAGGTGGACGAAACAAAAGACGACCCTCGCACTTGAGCGAGGGTCGTTACATTCATTCAGGTTCCGGCCAGGGGATGATGGCAGGCTCGGAAAATCCATGTTTCTCGACGGTGTAGAGTTTCCCCGAGGATGGCTGCGCGCAGCCCGCTTCGTCCTTGACCGTATAACTTGTGGAGGTTTGCTCCGGATAGGAATCCGTCCACCAGAGCAGGTAAGTGTCCTGGCAGACGAATAGCTCGAGCAAATAGCCCCGGTCATCATCCTTTGTCATCCTGACCTGGTCCCAGTTGATGGTCACCTTGTTCCCATCGCGTACAGCCGTTACATTTCCAGGCGGACCATACATGTTGCTTCCAATGGACTGCAGATTGAGTTCCTTGTAGGCGACCGTTGAAACGTCCCCGGCCACATCCACGACCGACGGCGCGACCCAGCAGAAATATTTCAGTTTGTCGAACTTGACGTACAGCCATTTGCTATAGATATATCGTCCGCGCACAGAGCCTGCGTCGCCGGGGTATAAATCTGCAGCATGGAGATAGGCCACAGAGGGGCCGTACCGGCAGTGCGCCTGCTTGTTCACGGTCACGCCTGGGAATGCAAAGGTCGGCGTCGCGCTGGGGCTGGGGGTTGGTGTAACTGTGGGTGTCAATGTGATCGTTGGCGTCAGGGTCTCCGTGGGTGTCAGGGTCACGGTCGATGTAGGGATGGGCGTGTCCGTCGGAACCTCAACGGTAGCCGTGGCGGGTGCGGTGGCAGTGACCTGTTCCGTTGCCGGAGTGCAGGCTGAGACAAAGAGGAAGATCAATGGAATGATCTTATAAACTTTCATTTGAACTCTCCTGAAAAAGTGTAGACTTGTCTGGCAAAGCGACCGGCGGTCGCTTTATCCGCCTGCAGCGAATGCAGATAGAAACATGACAATATTCCTGCCCAGAGCATCGTTGTTATAGCCTCCCTCCATCACGATGACCGTCGGCAGATCGAGGGCAGAGATCCGCCGGCCAACCTCTCCAATCCCCTCGGTTGTAACCTTGATCGTCCCGAGCGGGTCGTCTGCATAAATATCCATCCCGGCCGAGACGACCAGATACTCCGGCGCGAACCCGCCGATCAGGCTGAGCGCCTCTTCCAAAGCCGACAGGTAGCGCTTGTCATCCGTGCCCTTCTCCAGCGGGAAGTTTTTGTGGAAGCCCAGCCCCGGGCCTGACCCAGTTTCATCTGCATAGCCTGCAAAGTGAGGATATTCGAAATTCGGGTTGGCATGGATGGAGATCGTCAGGACATCGGCCCGCTCGTAAAAGATATCCTGCGTTCCGTTGCCGCAGTGATAGTCGATATCGAGCAGAGCAACCTTTCCCTTCGCCGAAAGCCAGTTTGCGGTGACCGAGGCGTTGTTGATGAAGCAATAGCCGCCCGCGTAGTCCCGGCCGGCGTGATGTCCGGGCGGACGGCACAGAGCCATGGCGGCGCGCGCTCCGGCCGCAACTGCCTCGCCCGCGCTCAAGGCGCAGTGCGCGGAAGCCAGTGCGGCGGCATACGTCCCCTCAACGATGCTGGCACTCAGATCCATGATGTAATACCCTGCCCGGCCGAGGAGCGAGTCCGGCTTGGGGGGATGCCGCCGCAGCGCGAAGGTGGCCGGCATCAGCACAGATTTGTCCCGGGCTTCCGAGTCCAGCCATTCGGTCCAGGCCGAGGCGAGAAAGTCAATATAACCTTTATCATGCACCGCGTGGATTGGCTCCAGCCCGAAATCGTTCGGTTCCGTGATCTCTGCCCAGCCGGTTTGATCCAGCGCGCTCAGGATGCGATCCATCCGCTCCGGGTTTTCAAGATAGGGCACGCGCAGTCCGCCGTCGAAGACCTCGAACGGCGGAGCGTGTCTGCGATGGGACTCGGAATAATAGACCTTCATTTCATCTCCGCAGGAATTTGTACTACAATTCTATCAATATAACGGAGGAATCATGGATGTATTCGAAGCAATCAACGGCCGACGCTCACAGGACAAGGTCAAGCCCGATCCGCTGCCGCGCGCCTTGATCGAAAAACTGCTGGACGCGGCGGCCCAGGCGCCAAACCATTACAAGGTCAGACCGTGGCGTTTCGTCGTGCTGACCGGCCAGGGGCGGAACAGACTTGGGGATGTCATGGCGGCCTCCCAGCAGGAGCGCCATCCCGAATTCCCGCCGGAGGTCTTCGAGAAGACTCGGGCGCTGCCGCTGCGGGCGCCGGTGGTCATCGCGGTGGGTGTGGACAAGCCGAGCGAAGCAAAAGTATTGGAGATCGAGAATGTCTGTGCGGCCGCTGCCGCCGTGCAGAATCTTCTGCTGGCTGCCCATGCCATGGGGTTGGGGGCAAAATGGCGGACGGGTGAGTGGGCAAACGATGTGAAGGTGAAGGAATTCCTGGGTTTTGAACCCGAACAGCACGTGATTGGATTTCTTTATATTGGTCACTCCGATTTTGCGGCTGAACCGGCGTCAAGACCCTCGTTTGAAGACAGGACAGTCTGGATGGAATGATTCGATACATGCTGCAGCCAGGCGCCAAAGGTGCTCACAGTGGACCGTAATCATGCGCTTGGGTGCAGCCGCGGTCAGGGATTGATATTTCGCGCCGCTTCCGCAGGCCGGCAGTTGCAGCTATTATTTGTTTATATACAACTCGCTGCGCGAATCCTTTATTACCTTTACGACCCGGGGTGAAAAGTAGTTATCCGTCTGAGTGCCGATCATATAGACATCGGCGGTATTGGGAAAGAATTGAGGTGCGCTTTCCAGTTCAAGGATTACCAATCCGTTTTGGGGACCAACCAGGAAGAATACCAGGCGCGCTCTTTCTTCGGCCCCATAGCCCAATTTGGCGGTCCCAGGCTCGCCATCGCCTGCATCGTAATAGCGTGGATAAATAGCCCGGCCATACAGCGCGATTTCGCCTGTCTCTGCCGGCATGTCGATTTGTTGCAGGATCTCTTCCTGTGATATGGGTGGGTATTTTTGTGGGAAGATGAATTCTGTAACCGGAAGAAAGGCCCCCAAAAACAGTACGAATATCAGGCTAAGGATGAAATAGCGACGGGATGAGACGGGAGACTCGCGCGGAATGCTATGCTGGCCAAATGGACCCTGAATCCAGGCTGAGATATTTTCCCGCGCGCCTTGTGCAAAAGAGACTAATACTCCTCCCAAAATCAGTAACCCGAAAATTTCGTAAAGATGGATGCTCCAATCCAATGGGACAATGAAGCGTGCCCCTGAACTTAGAAACAGGGCTGTCCATAAATTATATGCAACTCCAAGACCCAGGGGGAGCAAGCCAATCAATCCATGGTAATGCCAGGCAGCTGCCAGCCCGATGCTGAAGAGAAGTACATAAAATGCAAAGAGTGGAATCTGGCTGGCTGTAAGCGGGGTTCTCCAAAATACATGCTGGGGCATCAAAAGCTCGGCAGGCGACAGTATTTCGTCACGAACCGGGAAGGCCAAGAGACTGGCAATTTCGCTGTTGACAAAATGATTCGCCGCCGAATGCAGAATATATTCCGGGTTGTCTTTGAAACTGGCGATAGCCAGCTTCATGAGCCGACCGGAGTATTGTGAGTCGTTTTCGCCAGGGAGACGTGGCAGTAGTTCATTGCCTGTGCTTCCACTCCACCTGCGGGCCATTGTCATGGTTTGCGAGATGGGATTATCCAGGACCAGTCCCCCGGCCGCCATATAGTTTCGTGTCAGCCACGGCGCAAGTGTCAAGACGAAACCCATGATAACGAAAATTGTACATTTCAACCATTGTCTGCGATCGGAAATGACAAAAAAGGCGAGTAACAGGATCACAGCGATCAGAACAGAACTCTGTAACCTCACCAGTGCGGCCGCTCCAATCACTCCCCCAATCAGAAGCGACAGCCAGGCAGGCCGATTTGACATGCGCAACCAGCGAATGGCAAGCAGAGCTGCCAGGCTGACAAGGAGCGCTGTGGGCAACTCTGAATTGAACAATTTGGAATATGTCACGCTACTGGCGAAGGGAACAGCGACATTCGCATTGATGTCCCGAAACGCTGCCAATACTGACAACCCCAAACCCAACGGTCTGCCGCCGATCTCTTTGCCGATCAGGTACAGCAGCATGGGAAAGCTTGCCAGCACAAAAGTCTGTAACACAATGATGTTTTCGTAGCTTTGACCTCCCACCAAGTGCAACCAGGTTAGGAAGGCAACATAAAAGGGCCGCGTGGGGATTTCCGGCCATAGAAACCCGTTCCCAGTTAAAGCAGATTGAGCGTATTGAGCATAAAATTGTGGATCAGAAAAGGGATAGATTTCAAAGTTTGGTGCACGGGGTGGCGTGGCGGTGAAAGCGGTGTTTATCGGCTGGCTTAACCACAGGATGACGGTAAATAGATAGATTCCAAAAGGGATCCATTTATGGGATTCTTTTGGAAAAAATACGAAAATTCCTATCCAAGCCAGGGTTAGGAAAATTTGCCATTCAAGAAATGGAATAGGAGGCATGCCCCAGCTGCTTTGCCGTGTAATGCCAATTCTGGAAAACGCAATGAGTCCGCCCAGTAATGAAAAAAATATAACTAGCAGAAGGGCCTTTTTCCAAATTGGTTGAAGAATGGCATAGATATGTTTGGCTTTTCCGTATCTGTTCCATGCAACCAGGAATGCAAGCTCTACACTGGCAAGACCAAACCATAGAATAATGGGGCGTAACCGGGCCGCATACACCGGATAGAGAGGCTCGTTTTTGAACAAAGGAACTGTAATAATAAAAATACTGACAGCAGTTATTACCAGGAGAGCGGTAAGGTAAATCAAATCCCAGCGTATAAAATGCTTGTCCAAATCAAGCCATGTTTGATGGAAGTCTGCTCTGTTACTTTGGAGCCATAACCATACCGAGATGACGATGACGCCAATTGCAATGCTAACCAGAGCTAATCTTTGAAGCGAGAAGCCAAAAGCAAGAGGATTATCGGTGTCGGTGGGAATAGCCAACAGCCAGCCTAAGGCGGCGATCCCTTGAACTCCCCATAAAATAAATAAGACCTGCCACGGTGTCGGGTTCGATGTTCTCATAGGTTCGATAATATAACCGAATTTAATCCATGTGACAACATGCTTAAATTTTCCGGCCTAGAAAAAGCCCCGACTTTTGTCAGGTCCCTTTCTGCCAATCTTACATGTAACGGGCAATCGCCATGAAGATCACAGCGAGAAGCAGCGTCACGGTGGATAACACCGAATAAGTTCTCTGTTGCTTTTGAATTGCCTGCATGCGGGTCAGCTGGTCGGAAGTGGGTTTGCCCTGAGACTGCGCACTTACCTGCGCCATGGCCCGCGTCGTCCGGCCGAACAGCATGCCTGCCACGAAGCCGATCAGCGCGAAGCCCGCGCCGATGCTGAGCCCGGTGGCAAAGTCCGATCGTATCCAGGCTTCTCCAGCCCGCGCATCCAGCGCGAACAGGATCAGACCCGCCAGGATGCTCGCGCCGGACGCGGCTGCCATGCGACTGCTGAACTTCAAATCGTTCATCAGATGAGCGGCGAATTTCTGTCCCGACTCGCCGATTGCACCGATGCTGGGGGCAACGAAGAAGGTCATAATCAGCGATCCGCCGACCCAAAAGATGCCGGCCCCGATGTGAATGATACGAAGCAGCCAGATCAGGTAAGTCATCTTATCTCTCTCCTTTGGTAAAGCTGAATTTGGACATAATAACACCAAATTCCGAAGCAGGGGCGGATAGTTGTCCGCCCTACGGCAGAAGCAAATCAGGACAGGGGAGGATAATTTTTGTGACAATGCTCACTTGCTTGTCAGACAGGCTGCATATATATTCCAATCAGCCCGCTCTGCGGGTGAGTGCCAGATTTCCAACATTGAATTTGAAAGGATGACTATGAAGCGATTTTTTGTTCTTGTTGCGTTGCTCGTCGCCGCGAGCATCGTGTTGAGCGCCTGTGGGGGCGGGGCGGCTGCCAATCATTTGGAAGCCATCAAGGATGCAGGTGTGATCAAAGTTGGTACGTCGGCTGACTATCCTCCGTTTGAGTCCGTGGATGAAAGCGGCAACAAGGTTGGTTTCGACATCGAGCTGATGGCCGAGATCGCCAATCGGCTGGGTGTGGAGCTGGAATGGGTGGACATGCCCTTCGATAGCCTGATCGCGGCCGTGCAGGAAGGCAAGATCGATGCCTCCATTTCCGCCTTCAACTATTCTGAAGAGCGCGATCAGATGATCGACTTCTCCGATGCCTATTACACCTCGGAAGATGCCTTCACCGTCGCGGAAGGTTTCGCGGGCAATATTGCCAATCCGGAGGATGTCGCCGCCTACAAGGTCGGTGTCCAGACCGGCACCACCCAGGACAGCTGGCTGACGGACACCCTCGTTGCCGGCGGGCTGCTCCCGGAAGAGAATCTCTTCCGCTACGACCGCGTCGACCAGGCCATGCTCGACCTGAAGAACGGGCGCGTCGATGTCATGATGTCAGACTATGTCCCCGCCCAGGCGCTGGCCGAACAGCTCGGCGGTTTGAAGATCGTCTATCACGGTGTGCTTTCGAGCGGACCAATGAACATCGTCATCCCGAATGGCGATGCGGAACTTCAGCAGGCGCTCAATGAGGTCATCAGGCAATTAGATTCTGAAGGTTTCATTGACGGACTGGCTGACAAATATTTCGTCGAATAAAATTTTTGATAGGGGCGACGCATGCGTCGCCCCTACATGTTTACAATGAGCAACTTCTTTTCCTACATTGTTCAGGGCACGGCCATCACCATCGGGGTGACGCTGGTGGCGCTGCCGTTCGGTCTGGTACTTGGTTTGCTCATGGCGCTCGTCCATACCTACGGGGGGAAAATCCTGAATCGCGTCGCGGCAGCCTACAGCCTTTTGCTGCGCGGTGTGCCTCCGATCGTTTTGCTCTTTATTCTTTATTTCATTCTTTCAGGCAGGGTCGTCAATCTTTCCCCGTTTTGGGCCGGCTCACTTTCACTCGGCATTGTCAGCAGCGCCTATCAAATGGAAATTCTGCGCGGCGCGCTCCTGGCCGTCGGCGGCGGGCAGATGACCGCGGCGCGCGCCATCGGGATGAGTCGTCTGCAGTCCATCCGGCACATCGTCCTGCCGCAGGCACTGCGTCTGGCCATCCCGCCCTGGTCGAACGAAGCCTCCATCGTTTTGAAGGATTCGTCCCTCGTCTACGCGCTGGGCGTCCCGGAGATCCTGCGCCGGGCCCAGCAGCTTTCTGCTACGACCCAGCAGCCGTTCCTGGCCTACGGGACCGCGGCGCTCATCTATTTTGTCCTGGTCTTTGCCACCAATCGTGCCCTCGATTATCTCTCTGAGCGCACAAAACTACCCACGCATCCTTAATGGAGACATCCATGCCGAACCCCATTTTAGAGACTCGCAGGCTGACCAAGATCTACGGTCAGAATGTTATCTTTAAAGATATCGACCTCAAAGTCAACGAGGGTGAGACCATCGTGATCATCGGCCCCAGCGGGACGGGCAAAAGCACGCTTCTGCGCTGCATCAACCTGCTGACCCCGCACGACGGTGGACAGGTCTTCCTGGATGGGATTGAGATTACGGCCAAAGGCCACGATGAAGACAAGGTTCGCCAGCAGATCGGCATGGTCTTCCAGAACTTCCTGCTCTTCAATCACCTCACCGCCCTGGGCAATGTGATGGTCGGCCTGACGAAGGTCAGGAAGATGTCGAAGGATCAGGCCAAAGCCAAGGCCATGGAAGAGCTGAACCGCGTCGGGTTGGCGGACCGGGCCGACCATTACCCGGGTCAGCTCTCGGGCGGCCAGCTGCAGCGGGTCGCCATCGCCCGGGCACTGGCGATGGATCCGCGCGTGATGCTCTTCGACGAGCCGACCTCCGCTCTTGACCCGGAGCTGATCGGCGAAGTGCTCGGTGTGATGGAGAAACTGGCCCGCGACCGCATGACCATGCTGGTCGTCACGCATGAAATGGGCTTTGCCCGCGAGGTCGCGGACCGGATCGTCTTCATGGAAAAGGGCAGCATTGTCGAGGAAGGCTCGCCCGACGATCTGTTCTATCATCCCAAACATGACCGCACGCGTGAATTCCTATGGAAGATTACCGAACTGTACGGCAAGAAGGAAAAGGGCAAGGCGGACGGGAAATGATCGACTTCCTCGAATTCTTCATCCGCTTCCTGCCGGACCTGATGAAGGGCGCGGGCATCACGCTCCTGCTCACCGCCGAAGGGCTGACCGCCGGCTTCGTGCTGGGGCTGCTCTCGGCGTATGCCCGCGTCTATGGCAGCAGGTTCTGGCGCGGGCTGGCTGTCGGCTACATCGAGCTCTTCCGCGGCACGCCGCTGCTCATGCAATTGTTCATCATCTACTATGGTCTGCCGGGATTGGGCATTACGCTCTCGCGCGAGCTTTCTGCTTTCCTGGCACTGGGTTTCAACAGCGGCGCGTACCAGGCCGAGTATCTGCGCGGCTCGATCCTGGCCATCGGTGACGGCCAGATGATGGCGGGCCGGGCCATCGGCATGTCGCGCTTCAAGGTGATCTGGCACATCATCCTGCCGCAGGCCTTGCGGCTGGCGATCCCGGCCTGGTCGAACGAGCCTGTCTCACTGTTGAAGTCAACTGCGGTCGTGTTCCTGATCGCCGTACCTGAATTGATGGCAAAAGCCAAATCCATCGCCGCGCAGACTTATGATCCGATCGGTTCCTACCTGGCGGTGGCGCTGGTCTACCTGGCGATCGTATACCTGCTGGATGCCGTGCTGCGCTGGCTGGAGAGGGCCGCCCGCATCCCGGGGTTCGAGATGGAAGGCAAGAAGGCCTGATGTCCTGCAAATAAAAACGCCGAGGTGTATGCCTCGGCGTTTTACTTTAAGTTTTCGAGTGCCTGTTTGGCAAGTGTATGCAATTCCCGGTCGGCGCGGTTGGCGGCGATCTCCTGCAAAGCGGACAGGACGCGCGGGTCTTTCAGATTCCCCAGGGATTCGATCACATGTTTTTTGACTTCCCGCTCGGGGTCGTTCAGCATTTGCAGAAGGGCCGGCGCGACGCGCCCATCCCGGATCGTGGCGAGCGCCTCGACGGCGTGGATGCGGATCCACATCTCGGGATGGCTGAGCGCCTCGACCAGCACGTCGACGGCGGCTCCGCCAAAACGGGCCAGCGCCTCCGCCGCGACCTTTCCTACCTCGTGATGCATGTCGTAAAGCGCCATGCCCAGCGGTTCGATGGCGCGCCCGTCGCCCGATTTCCCGAGCAGGATCGCGGCGAACTTGCGGACAGTGCCTTCCCTGTCCTGCAGGGCCCCGATCAGCGGCTTGACGGCGTTCGTACCCATCCTTTCGATGGCCGAGAGCAGATCGCCGGCGGCATATTCACGCTCGTACCACCAGAAAGAATCGTGCAGAGCTTCCAGCAGGTAAGGCAGCGCGGCGGGATGGCCGGTATTCCCCAGCCCGCGTGCCGCAGCCTGACGAACCTCGATCTTCGGGTCGTCCAGCAGGACGTTCGTGATGTCGTCGAAGGTTGATGGGTCCTTGAACATGCCCAGCGCCAGGCAGGCCGCGATGCGGACTTCACCCTCCTCATCTTTCAAAGCCCGCAGCAGGGGCTGGACGGCCCGGATGTCACCGATCTGTCCCAAGGCCGTGGCCGCCCGTGCCCGGACCGTAAAATATTCGCCTTCCAACGCTTCTAACAAGGCAGGCACGGCATTGTAGTCCTTGCTGGTGGCAAATACCTCCGCCGCGCGCCCACGCAGGATCGGGTGCGCCGTCGTCAGGGTTTGGATCAGGAATGGAGTGGCGGAGGGGATGCAGGCCAGGATCCACTGATAGTACGGGAGCAGGTTCGTGTCCTGGGTCTGGAGCGCTTCGACAAGCAGTGGCACGGCATCCTGGCCGATCTGGATCAAATCATGAACGGCGCGCTCGCGTTTGGTCACATCCGCAAGTTGGGCGATCAGTCGTTTTGCCTCGCCTTGTTTAGAGCCGAAGAACCAAGCCATGCTTCTATTGTACTGTGAAGTGAAAACCCGGGCAACGAAATCTGACGAAAAATCTCTGATATAATTTCGCGGACACAGCAGAGAGGAATGCACAGCGTGGCGCTTACAGCGCCATGTTATTTTGCCCGAACGTCGCTATCATAATTTTGGGAGAAGAGATGAAGAAAGAGCAGCAACTTGATTTGTATCATCAAATGGTGCTGATTCGCCGGGTGGAGGAACGCGGCGCCGAGCTGTATCAGGCCGGCAAGATCGGCGGATTCATGCATCTGTACATCGGACAGGAAGCAGTCTCGACGGGTTTGATCGCGGCCCGTGAGCCGCGTGACCGTGTGATCACAGCTTATCGTGATCATGGTGTCGCCCTCAATTGCGGAATCCCGGCCAACGAAGTCATGGCCGAATTGCTGGGCAAGTCCACCGGGATGTCGAAAGGCAAGGGCGGATCCATGCACATGGCCAGCGTCGAGAAGAACTTCTGGGGCGGGCATGCCATCGTCGGCGGTCATCTGCCGATCGCCTCGGGACTGGCGCTGGGCGACCTGTACGCAAAGAATGATAATGTAACGATCTGTATGTTTGGGGATGGTGCAACGAACATCGGCTATTTTCATGAAGCGTTGAATCTTTCCAAAGCCTGGGGCTTGCGTGTGCTCTGGGTTTGCGAGAACAATATCTATGGCATGGGCACCTCGGTGCAGCGCGCTTCCGCCGTCCACGACATCCAGCAGAAGGCGGAAGGGTATGCCATGAAGAACAGCCAGGTGGACGGGATGGACGTGATGAAGGTCTACGATGCAGCCAAGGAAGCGATCGATTTCGTCCGCACGGAGAGCCAGCCCTATTTACTCGAAGTGCTGACCTATCGCTACCGCGGACATTCCATGGGTGACCCGGAACGTTACCGCAAGCCGGAAGAAGTCAAGAAGTGGCAGGAGAACGATCCGATTGGGATCTATCGCAAGCACTTGTTGGAAAAGAAAACGTTCAGCGCCAAGGCGCTCGATGAGATCGATGCCCAGGTGGAGGAGGAAGTCAACAAGGCGGTCGAGTTCGCCGAGACTTCCCCCGAGCCGGCGCTGGAAGATCTGTTCAAGAATGTTTATGTGGAATAACCAGTGATCAGTAGACAGTAATCAGTGACCGATCTATTGGGACTACTGATTGCTGAACACTGATTACTGAAAACTGGAGCTCAAATGGCTAAGATAACAATGCGCGAGGCGATCTCGCAGGCACTGATGGAGGAAATGGACCGCGATCCCGCAGTCTTTATCCTTGGGGAGGAAGTAGGGGTCTGGGGCGGTACCTACGCAGTCACCAAAGGCTTTTATGACAAGTACGGCCCCGACCGTATCATGGATACGCCGATCGCGGAAAATGCGATTGTCGGCGCGGCCATCGGCGCGGCCATGGTGGGACAGCGCCCCATCGCAGAGCTGATGACGATCAACTTTGCCTTCTCGGCCATGGATTACATCGTCAACCAGGCGCCGAAGCTGCATTATATGTTCGGCGGACAGTTCCGGGTTCCGCTGGTGATCCGCGCTGTCGGCGGCGGCGGCCGTCAGCTGGGCGCGACCCATTCGCAGACGCCCGACGCGATCTTCGCACACTTTCCGGGATTGAAGGTGGTATCACCTGGCACCCCGGAAGATGCCAAAGGGTTGCTCAAATCCTCCATCCGGTCCGATGATCCGGTCCTGTTCATCGAGCACGCAACCATGTACCAGGTGCGCGGCGAGGTTCCGGATGGCGAGTATCTCATCCCGATCGGGCAATCGAAGGTGCAGCGCGCAGGCAAGGATGTCACCGTTGTGACCTACTCCAAGGGTCTCGAGCTCTCGATGAAGGCCGCCGAGGAACTGGCAAAAGATGGCATCGAAGCAGAGATCGTCGATCTGCGCACGCTGCGCCCGCTCGATATGGGACCTGTACTTGAATCATTCAGGAAAACGAACCGGGCTGTCATCGTGGAAGAGGGCTGGAAGTCTTATGGTGTCGGGTCTGAAGTTGGGAGTCGTATTTACGAAGAAGCGTTCGATTATGTCGATGCGCCGATCATCCGGGTCGCGCAAAAGGAAGTACCGCTTCCCTACAACCGCACGCTCGAACAGGCTGCCCTCCCGCAGGTGCCTGACATCGTCGCGGCGGTGAAGGAGGTCTTGAAATAATGGCAGAGACAATTTCCATGCCCAAACTGGGTTTCGACATGGCAGAAGGTACCCTCGTCCGCTGGGTGAAGAACGAGGGCGAGAACGTCAATAAGGGCGACGTGCTGGCGGAAATCGAGACCGACAAGGCCACCGTTGAAGTCGAATCGTCTGCGAGCGGAGTCGTTCGGAAATTGCTGGTGGAAGCCGGAAGTGTCGTGCCTGTCGGTGAGCCGATCGCGGTCGTGGGTTCAGCAGATGAAAAGATCGAGGAAATGCCGGCCAAAGCCGTGGAGCCCAGGACAGAGAAGAAGACGGATGAGTCGCAGGGTGAAGAGGAAAGAGGAAAGAAGAAAGAGGAGGCTGCGCCGCAGCCCAAGCCGGAAGCAGCTCCTGCTCCTGAAGCGGCCGCGCCGGTGGAAGAGGGTCCGGTCAAGGCTTCGCCGCTGGCTAAGAAGATCGCCCGTGACAACCAGGTGGATCTGGCCCGCCTGCAGGGCAGTGGCCCGGGCGGTCGCGTGGTCCGTAAGGATGTGGAGGCCGCGCTATCCAGTGGTCAGCCGTCAGCGGTTAGTCGTCAGCCTGCTGCTCAGCCGGTTGTTGCTTCTGCGGAAGATCAAACCATTCAGCTCACCAAGCTGCGCCAGGCCATTGCACGCCGCATGACCGAATCCACGACAAGTGTTCCGCACTTCTATGTCACGCACGAATACAAAATGGACGCGCTCATGGGGATGCGCAGGCAGATCAATGAATATCTCGGCGAGGATGAGAAAGTATCGGTGAATGATTTCATCATCAAGGCCGTCGCGCTGACCCTGCGCGAATTCCCAAATCTCAACGCCTCCTTCGCGGGCGACAAGGTCATTCGTCACGGGGCGGTCAACGTGGGGGTGGCGGTGGCCGTCGAGGGAGGACTGCTGACCGTCGTCAACCGCAACACGGACCAGCAGCCCCTGCGGGCGCTTTCCGCCGATGTGAAGCGCATGGTCTCGGGGGCGCGCGCAGGCAAGGTCAAACCCGATGACATCCAGGGTTCGACGTTCTCCATCTCCAACATGGGCATGTTCGACGTGGAAAACTTCGCCGCAATCATCAATCCGCCCGAGGCGGGGATCCTGGCCGTGGGCTCAGCCCGCGAAGTACCGGTTGTCGAGAACGGCGAGGTCAGGGTCGGCTGGCGCATGAAGGCCACCATCTCGGTGGATCACCGCGTCAGCGATGGGGCGGAGGCGGCTCAGTTCATGCAGAAACTGGCAGAGTTCCTGGAAAATCCGGTCAGGATGCTGGTGTGAAACAAAGCAGGTCGGACTGCCAGTCCGACCTGCTTTTATGGATGAATTATGCTTGATCTGGCCGTTCAGTTACTCTGCGGATAGAAGCGTCTGGCGAGATCGGACAATTGCGAAAAACTGACCGGTTTTAACAGGACCAGTTCACATTGTGATTGGAGCGCCTCGGCATAGACGGCATCCGCCGTGGCGAGAACGACATTCACATCGGCAAACCGTTTGTCGGTACGGATTTCGGCCAGAAGAATATTCCCATCGATATCCGGCAGGTGCACATCCAGGATGATGATATGCGGCACGACCCCTTTCAGCCGCTGGCGCGCATCGGTCCCATTATAGATGGACTCAGTGGAAAAGCCGGCCTTGTTCAAGGCCATCGTGAAAACCAGGTTCTGATCGGGGTTATCCTCGATTACGATTGCAAGAGGCTTTGTATCGGACGGTTGTGCGTTCATCGGTACTCATCCTTCCCGGATGGGGAGGTACACGGTAAACGTGCTTCCCTGTCCCGGTTTGCTTTCAACGTGGATGGAACCCTGCATGACGTGCACCAGCTGCTGGGCAATCGCCAGTCCCAATCCCACCCCGCCATAGCGGCGGCTCGTGTCTGCGTCTGCCTGGCGGAACGGCTCGAAGATCTGGGCCTGATTTTCGGCCGAGATGCCGATGCCCGTGTCCTTGACTTGCATGGACCAGCGGGAAGGATCGGCTTTAAAAACCCGGATCGTGACGCCGCCCTTCTTTGTGAACTTGATGGCATTGACCACCAGGTTCGACAAAATCTGTTCGATGCGGGCATCATCGCCCACCAGGGCCTGCGGCAGCTCCGGAGCCACCTCCAGCCACATGGACAAGCCCTTCTCGAGAGCCATCGCAATGTAGTTCGAGTTGACCTTCTTTGCCATCTGATAGGGTGAAAAGACTCTTTCTCTCAGGCGCAACTGTCCGGCCTCGATTTGGGACTGGTCGAGGAGTTCCGTGAATACCTGCTTCAATTGCTGGGCATTGTCGATGATGCGCTGAACAATGTCATGCTGAGGCGGGGTCAGGTCACCATAAACACTTTGCTGGAGCATCTCTGCCAGGCCCAATAGAGCGCCCAGAGGTGTCCGCAGCTCGTGGCTGATCCGCGCGATGAACTGGGACTTGAACTGGTTGGCTTCATTGGCCTTCCTGGCGACCTCCTGGACTTCCCTGATCTCGACCGTGTAGCGTCCGACTGCCACCTGCAGGGCGCCGCGGATCCGTTCCTGCTCTTCAAGAATCATTTGTTCGCGGGCCTTGATAAAGCCCCGCACCACACCATTTTGGTAGCGACCGAGAATATTGAGTGTCTCTACCACGTCGTCACCCGTAAAGTGGCTCAGGAAAAAATGACGCGTGGCCCGAACCAGGCCCAACAGGGTTTGATCGCTGAGACCTTTTTTACAAAAATTACCGCCGTGTTCAAAAACGGGAAAAGCAGGATCGTGTAAATAACCAAGCAGTGCTTCAACTTCCTCTGCCGCAATTTGTGCCAGCTCGCGCGGACGCACTTCACTGCGGTTGCTGAACAGATTTTCCTGCAGGCTTTGGCGGTAGAGTCCGATTAAGTCCGCGCGATTGACTTTCACCCGCTGGGCAAGCAAATCCGCCAGTTGAATGGCTTGTATCGAGGGCCTAGTTTCCATCAGTGATCCTGCAGCTCATTTCAGTTGTCGCCGCGTTGATGGAGGGCGTTGAGCACGCGCTCCAGTTGGCCGCGCTCGATCTGGTTGGTGTCGTCAATGCTTTGTACGAAGCCTTCGACAACTGCCCGCTCATATGCATCAGCAATTTCCAACACGGAGGCGATGTGATGATTTTCCAAACCATCGAGCAGAAACTGGCGCGTCACCTGGCTCAACCTCAATACGGCTCCTGCCTTAAAGCCTGCCTGATGAAGTTGTTCACCACGTTTCGCAGCGGAAAAGTTGGCTTGCCTCAAAAAATGCAGAAGTGCCTCAACTTCATCAGCAGCAATCTGCTTGAGCGCGCTGGGGCGCATCTCCGCGCGGCTGGAGAACAATGCCTCTCGCAAAACGTTCAAGTAACGATCGGCCAGATCGGCACGCTGGTCCTCAACTCTCTGTGCAAGTAAAGCCGCCAGCTGTTCAGACGCTGCTGAACTTGTATTTTCCATAAGGCTCTGCATCCTTTTGGCTAGATGCAATCTTTGCTATTTCACCAGGTAAGCGCCGTAGCCGCCGCCCATTGGACCAAAGGCCGCTACATCTTCCTTGCCTAACTCGGATTGACTAAACCCACTCCATTCCAATAGCGGAATAAAATCTGCTCCTTCCAATTTCCAGGGCTGGAGCGATTCCTTTAATTTTTCCAGCGAGTGAAAATGTAGAGCCGTCCCCATTTGCTCATAAATCTTTATTGTCCTCATGGTGGCAGGATCTTCTAGATTCATGCTGGCTCCCTGCGCGTTAAATGCCAGACAACTATCCGGAGCAGACCAATCGTAAAGGTACCTGGCAATGTGGTTGATTTCTTCCGCCTTGAGGAAAAGGCTGACGCCCCATAGCACGAAAGCTACCCTTCGCCGTCCCGCCAGAATCTCCTGAACTTCAGGCCGATCCAGCAGGCTTTCGGGCTGACGGGCGTCGCTCCCAAAGAAATATGTGTTTTGAGTATCTCTTAAGATATCGCGGGCGTACTCAACCACTACCGGATCATAGTCCGAGTAGATGACTGTCGTGCCTGGCCGGACCTTTTGATGTAGGTGGTCATTGGTGGGCAGGCCGGACGCAAAATCAATGATTACATCAAATCCCCGTTTTTCACTTAGCTCTACTGCAATATCTTGCAGTGGCCAGCGCTGCAACCG
Source organism: Anaerolineales bacterium (assembly GCA_049697155.1). Lineage (GTDB taxonomy): Bacteria > Chloroflexota > Anaerolineae > Anaerolineales > Villigracilaceae > Defluviilinea. Next base: position 6,700 of record JBAVVF010000282.1, on the reverse strand, counting down.
CAGGGTTTTTGGCATAAAAGGCAGAAGTTTCAGTACCTGTTCTGCTGCTTGACGATCTACTTCAAAATTATGACTCCCACCCAGAAAGTAATCATACATTCTTCCAGCAGAGGGCTTGCTGGGGTCGGCGATGTTGTCTTGAGACATATGGGCTCCATGTGTGAAAGAAGGTTGTAACTGTGGCTGAATGACGGATTAATTATAATACGTAGAATCCCAAAATCGAACCTTTCTAAAATGCAAGGAATCAGATCCCGGCCGCCGTTGTTCCAGATGTAGGGCGTGCTGGAAGGTTGGACCTCAGCGTTTTTCGAGGCTCTTTTCAATCAGCACTTCCGCCCTTTCGATCCCACCTGCATGGAGGGCCTGTCCCCTGTGCGTCATTGTGGGACTGGCACGCCCTCACAGAGAGTTCTATATTGCTGATCGCCAAACAATGTCTGCCACTGGGCTGCATCAAAGTTCGTGACCAGGCGTGAGCAGGCCGCCGGGATGAGATCATCCTTCCGGATGTGCCGAATGTCGGCAGTATTCCAGAACTGCAGGACTTTGGAGGAAACCGTTGCCAGAGTGTTTCCATCCACAGAGAAGGAGACGCCCTTGACGATGTCGATGTGCGGGATGCGTGCCACCTCTTCCCCGGTGCGGGTGTCAACAAGATATAGATTCCGGGCCGTCCCGACAGCCAGCAGGCTCCCACTGGGATGGAATGACATCGAAACAGCCTGCTCGCGGACGAACGAGGCCATCGACGTGAACGCACCATTCTGGTCTTTCCAGATATTAATGTGACCCGACGAATCCGTTGCGGCCAGCCAGGCACCGTCGGCGCTGACACCGAGCTGGGCATTCTCACCGCGCGAATCGAGTTGTGGGTGGATGCCATCGCCGTTCATGATGACAATCTTATCTTTCGAGCCGACTGCCAGAACCTCGGAACTGGTGGCTAATGAAACTGCCTGTGTATATTTATCATCGGGCCGCTCGACCGGCTCGGCATTGAGCACGTTCCAGGCCTGCACATTTCCATTCGAGTCGCTCGTGAGCAATTGCTGACTGTCCGGCGAAAATGCAATGGATTGAACCGGGCCGGAGACTTTGAGGGTTTTCAGCCCGCGGTTTCCGATGTTGTAGACGGCGACTTCATTGCCTTCCGTGCGGATGCCGAGCAGCTTTGAGTCGGGGCTGAAGATTACATTCTTCACATTCGACTTGAATTGAAGAATCGGGGCTCCCCGTGGACGTGCCGTCAGCTCGGAGAGCGGCTCGGGCTCCAGCAGCCAGATCCGGGCTTCGTCAGACACGACCAGCCGGTCGCCCGAGGGGCTGTACTGGACATTATCCAGGATCCCGTTGAATTGCATGGATGCTTCCGAGTCCGCCATGACCGAGATGTCCCAAATATCGATTGCGCCATTCCGGTCGCTCGACACCAGGTATTTGCCCTCACGATCGAACGCCAGCACGGACCCGCTGGCGCCCAGCGGAATCTGAAAGATCTCCGCGCCGGTGGCCGCGTCCCAGACGCGAACCGTTCGATCGGAGCCGGTGGTCGCGATCCACTGACCCTGCGGGCTGACCTTCACTTCGGTCACGACGCTGTCCTGCAGCATGCGCAGCCTTTCCCGGCCGCCGGCCGTGTCCCAGACCCGAATCCTCTTATCGTCCGAGACCGTGACAAACCAGGAACCATCCGGGCTGAAGGCAATCGCTCTGACCCAGTTCTCGTTGGGAATCCGCAGAAGCTCGCGGCCGGTCAGAACCTCGGAAACGATGACCGTATTATCCTTGCCGCCTGTGATCATGAGCCGGTTGTTCGGGCTGAATGCAATGGCCAGGACCTCGTCGCGGTGTTTGGGCAGGGAGGCGATCTTTCCGGTGTTCAAATTCCAGATCGTCACGGCTCCGGCGCTCGAGCCGACCGCCAGCCAGGTTCCATTGGGACTGAAGGCGGTCACGCTCAGCCGGCCGCTGTGCTGCAGGTTATAGCTTTCCTTGCGGGTTCGCAGATCGACGATCGTGATCCGGCCGTCCTGGCGCGCAACGGCCAGCAGGCGTCCATCGGAGCGAATATTGACCTTGCGGATCGGCGCGCTGTATTTGAATTCGTTTTCCAGCTTCCCGGTTTTGGCATCCAGGATTTGGACCAATCCCGACTCATCCCCTGTGACGAGCGTGTTGCCGTCGAGACTAAATGCCGCATCATTTACCGGCCCGGAGCTGGTCCCGCAAAAGAGCTTCTTCCCGGCCCCGGCCTCCCAAACGCAGGCCGTACCGTCGGTGCTGGCCGTGACGAAGCTGTCGTCGCTTGGATTGAACGCGATGGAGTTGATACTTCCCGATTGGGCCACCTGCGCCACGGGGAGGGGGAGCAGACTGATATTCCTTCGAAGGATTTCCTCCGCCTCATCCGACGGGATGCTCTGCCAGGAATCGATGGCCAGCAGGGTGCTGGTGTATAACTCTCCCGGGCGGGTTTGATAGATCTGGGCCCGGGCCGCACTGCGCTGGGCCTCGGCGATCTTCTTGTTCTCTTCGGCAATGGCTTTTTGTTCCCTGGCTTCCTGCTCGTTCGCCACCGCGATCCGCTCGTTTTCTGCGGCTGTCTGTGCATTTCGCAGGGCCAGGGCTTCGTTCTGTCTGGCAAGCTTCTCATTTGCAGTTGCCAGACGCGATTGCTGAATGGCCGTGTACGTCAGCACCGACAGCATGATAACGGTGAGTCCCGTGGCGATCCAGGCGATGGTTCGGTTTCTTTCGTTTCGCCGGCTGTGAAGAATGAAGGTGTTTTGCAGGTCTGTGGGGTTTGGGTCTTTGGAGGTTGCTGTGGCCACCATGCGCTGGGCGTTGCGCAGATCCCGGCCGTGCAGGAGCAGGCTGGTATCCTTTTTGCGGTGCCATTCCAGGGCGCGGACCTGCAGGCGGCGGTGCTCCTCCAGCCAGTCCAGGTCCAGCTCGATGGCGGTCTTGACCTTGGCCAGGCCCTCGTCGAAGTCATCGGTCTCGCGCAGGAACGTCCAGTTCAATTTGCTGATGCTCTCCGGAGTATCCTTCGGCTGGACGTCGCGCAGGACGATGGGAATGATCCGTTTATTGTTTTGGGCAGCCTTGTTGACCTCCACCTTGCAGACTTCGGAGGCAATCGAGTCCGGGCTGATCAGGAAAATAAAGGCATCGGCTTCTTCGATGCCGCGGAAGATCTGCTCGAGCCAGTCCACGGCAGGCGGGATGGATTCCCAGTCCACCCAGACGTCCTGTTCGATGGACCGGAAGCATTCGATCAGTTTTCGGGCGGCAGTAGAATCTCTTCGGGAATAGGATACAAATAATTTCGCCATGGGTCACCTAAAATTTGCGTAATTCTACCTGATATATCAACTAATCTCCAAGACGGTTTTATGATAAAAGGGGTACATGACGCAGTTCCAGGCAAAGGGACTTGCTCTGCGCGGCCAGCCCAAACCGCAGATGTACTTCGAGCGCCCGCTTCAGTACCATCTCAACCTCGGCTTCCAGAATGGATTTGTGCTGGATGGGTTCGAGGAGCGCGCCTTTCCTCCGGATCATCCACAAACCAGTCCGCTGGGGTGGGGAGGTGAGTTTAGTGAAATTCCGCCCGTGTTGGTCGCGCGCTTTCGAAAGATCTAACCCAGCTAAAATTGCTTACCCCGCCGTCTCGGCGCAGGGAGCAGGGTAGTGCTCAAGCCGCCGTCCCCGGCGGCGTTTTACCACGCGTTCCTGGTTACAAAGAAATAGGTCACGCTTCCAGCGTGACCTACATTTGTTATCCGTACAACTCTCTTCTGAAAAACTCCGGCAGTGCAAATGCCGCCTTGTGAATTTCCGGATTGATGTAGTTGTTCACTCCGGGCGGCAGGGGCGTCTTCAACCCATTCTCCCACGGCGTATCTGAAACATACATAAAGCCGATCCCACCGCCGGGATAGGTTGGGATGTTGGCGTAGTAGTAGGCGGGATTCTTCGCCAGCGCGCGGGCCGACCGGTAGATCTGTTTGATGAGCGTGGTGTCGAAGAAAGGCTGCTCGCATTGGGTCGCCGCGGCCCCGCCCGGGACGAGGGCCCGCACCATCAGCTTGTAGAACTCGTCCGAGAACAGGCGCTCCGCCATCCCGATTGGATCGGTCGTGTCGGAGATGATCACGTCGAACTGGCCGGGGTTTTCCTCGAGATAGCCAAAGGCATCCCGCACGAGCAGTTTGGCGCGCGGGTCCGCCCACGGGTCGCCGAAGGATGCGGCGAAATACTGCCGCGAGAGATCCACGACGCGCTGATCCAGCTCGCAGACGACGGCTTCCTCCACAGATGGATATCTCAACACCTGCTGCAGCGAGCCGCCGTCCCCGCCACCAACGATCAGCACGCGCTTCGGTTTTCCCACAGCCAGCATCGGCACATGGACGATCATCTCGTGATAGCCCAAGTTGTCACGTTCGGTCAGCTGGATGATCCCGTCCAGGATCATCGCATTGCCGAAAAACTCGGTTTCGACAAACTGCAAGTGCTGGTATTGCGTTTGTTCGTCCGCAAGGACGCGCTTGACTCGCAGGCCCTTGCGGTAATAAGGATGCAATTCCTCAGTAAACCAGATACTCATAATGGTGATACAGAAAAGGGAATCTTTTCCACTTCCGCCTCGCGATCGATCTTGCGAAGTGAAAAATTATTGGCGCCCAGCAGATCCTTGATGCGCTGGATCAGGGGGAGCATATCCTTGCCGATCGCGCAGGTGAAGAGGTCGATGGCGCAATAATCGTATTCGGGCCAGGCATGCAAACTTGCATGCGACTCTGAGAGAAGCAAAAAACAGGTAAAGCCATGGGGGCTGAACTTGTAAAAGCCCTCGTCCACAACCGTCAAGCCGCTTTCACGCACGGCTTGTGCAAACAGCGAGTATGCCCGCTCGCCATCCATGAGAATCTCATGGTTGCAGTCGGAGAGATCGAATATAAAGTGCTCTCCAAGTTTCAAAGTCGCGTTCACTCACACCTCCAGGGTTTAAAAATAGAAAGAACCCATCCGAAAACACGCTCTTTTTATTTCAAAACGATCCGCAAGATGTTGGCCTTGCGTAACGAGTGAAACAGTCTCCGGATAGACTCTAGTCGGGCATTTATACTATGTCCTGTCAGGATGTCAACCTTTTTGCAGGCATTCGTTCATCACAAAAATGTCACCTTTTTGTGCGGCAGCGATTACATTCGACGGCCTGCGCTATAATCCTGCCCGGTTTGCAGAATTGACAGCTCCCCATGAACATCATCTATCTCCTCATCGAATTCCTGGATGAACTTGTCTTCGGCGTGGGGGAAACTGCCTGGCCCTTCCTGCGGGATGATCTTCATCTGAGCTACACCCAAATCGGTTTGCTGCTCAGCCTGCCCGGAATCATTGGGGCATTCATCGAGCCGTTTCTGGGCATCCTGGGCGACGTCTGGAAGCGCCGGGCACTCATCCTTGGAGGCGGCATCCTGTTTACGGTCTCGCTTTTCATGACCAGCGCCAGCTATTCTTTCGTCTTTCTTTTGGCCGCCTTCATCCTTTTCTTTCCCTCTTCCGGCGCGTTCGTCAGTCTTTCCCAGGCCAGCTTAATGGATTCAGACACGACCCGCCACGAACAGAACATGGCCCGCTGGACGTTTGCCGGGTCACTGGGTGTCTTGATGGGTCCCCTGCTGCTCGGGCTGTTTGTGTACTTCGGCCTGGGATGGCGCTGGACGTACGCTGCGCTCGCCTCCTTCTCGACTCTCTGCCTGCTCGCGGCGTTAAGATATTTGCCTCCTGACCGGGTTTCCGCTCCGGCCCGTCCCTCCCTGCGGCTGGTCTTCGACGGGTTCCGGGCCGCGTTTTCCGCCCTCAAACGCGCCGAAGTATGGCGCTGGCTCATCCTGCTCGAATTCGCAGACCTGATGATGGACGTTCTGTTCAGTTATCTGGCCCTCTACTTTGTCGATGTTGCCCGTGTCACGGAAACCCAGGCCGGCGTTGCTGTGACCGTCTGGTTGGCGATGGGACTCATCACCGATTTTCTTTTCATCTCCTTCATTGACCGCCAGAAGGATTCCATTCGGCTCCTGCGCACCACAGCTTTAATGGAGATGGTTGTTTTTACTGTTTTCCTTCTTGTTCCGGGATTCATCCCCAAAGTTGCTTTGATCATTGCAGTCAACCTGCTCAACACGGGCTGGTATTCCATTTTGCAGGGACGATTATACTCAAGCCTGCCGGGACAAAGTGCAAGCGTCATGGCGCTGGGTTCCGTCACTGCGCCGCTGGCGAAATTCTTTCCCTTCCTGCTTGGCTTTCTCGCCGACCGGTTTGGACTGCAAGCCGCAATGTGGCTTCTTCTGCTCGGACCTCTGGCTTTACTGGTTGGCCTCCCTCGCCGCCACCCGACACCTGACACGTAGCACCTGACACATGACACCTTATTACTCCCTTTACCTCCACATTCCCTTCTGCGTCCATCGCTGCGCCTATTGTGATTTCAACACCTACGCCGGGCAGGAGGAAATGATTCCCGCCTACGTCGACGCGCTGATCCGCGAGATCGATTTTGTAGGAAATAAACTTCGAACTACTGAACAATCCAACTACCAAACTACCGAACTACAAAACCACCAAACTGCCGCACATACCATCTTCTTCGGCGGCGGGACTCCCTCCCTTCTTTCTCCAAAGC
>JBAVVF010000281.1:0-5586 GCA_049697155.1 Anaerolineales bacterium | reverse complement strand
CTTCGAAGGTCCAGGTGATACCCAGGTCCACATCACCGGCGATCAGCGCCGTCTTGGGACTGTCGCTGTCGAAAACCTTGATGTTCGGGACGAGTTCCGCCAGCCTGGCTTTGGCTTCGTCGAGCTGTGCAGGATCCGTGGTGTTGACGTCATACCCAAGCGTGAGAAGCGTCGCGCCGATCAGGACGCGCGAGTCGTCGAGGGCGATCATGCGCCCGGCGTACTCGGGTTTCCAGAGATCCGCCCATGACTGCGGCACGTTCTCAACAGCATCGGTATTGACCACGATGGCATCCATCCCGGCCAGATAGGGAATGCTGTACTTGTTGCCGGGATCGAAATCCTGATCCATCCAGCCTTCATCGAAGTTCTTCAGGCTCGGCAGCTGCGCATGGTCTAATTCCTGCAGCAGGCGCTTGCGGATCATCAGACCGATGATGTAGTCGGTCGGCTGGGCCAGGTCATAGGCTGTTCCTCCTGCCGAGAGCTTGGCATACATCTCTTCGTTGCTGGAATATTCATCACGATTCAACTGGATGCCGTAGACCAGCTCAAAACAATCAAGCATATCCTGCGGGAAGTACTCCGTCCACACAAAGAGATTCAACTCGGTTGAGGTCACTTCCAGGCGCGGGCTGGGTTCGGGACACTCGAAGCCGCTGGATGTAACCTTCGGTCCCTCCCCGCCTGCGGCCGGTTCCGTTGCCGGAGCATCTCCTCCTCCGCAGGCTGCCAGCATCAGGCTTGTGGCGACAAGCAATGCCAGCAAACAAAACGATTTTGACTTACACATCTCTTCCTCCTTTGGAATAAAAAACTGATTGGTCACGCGGATCACCGCGGGATACCCTTGGATGCTGTCGCTGCAGGATGTAGGCGTTGAGGAGGGGGGCGACGCTGGCCCGGCACTTGGATGCCGGGACGTGCAGAGACCTTACGACGGATTAGCGCTGCGCTTTCTCCGTGCGATTCTGGATCAGCTGCAATAATAACACCGCCATGAACACAACCAAAATCCAGACGGTCGAGAGGGCGTTCACCTGCGGTGTGATGATGCGCCTCAGCAAACCATAGACATAGATGGGCAGGGTCGTCGAGCCGGGTCCGTTGGTGAAGAAGGTGATCACGAAGTCATCGAGCGAAAGGGTGAATGCCAGCAGCGCGCCCGACAGTATGCCCGGCAGGATCATGGGAAAGGTTATGCGGCGGAAGGTGGTCCACTCGTTCGCGCCCAGGTCCATGGCGGCTTCCTCGAAGGATTTATCGAAGCCCTGCAGACGGGCCTGCACGACGAGCGTTACAAAGGGGATCATGAAGGCAATGTGACTGACCGTCACCGTGACAATACCAAGCGTGAGGCGCGCGTCCCCGGAGAGATTCAGAGAGGTGTTCAGGAACTGGAACAACTGGCTGAACAGGGTCAGAGCGCCGATGCCCATCACGATCTCCGGGATCACAATCGGAATGTAGAGCGAGACCTGGGAAAACGGCTTCAGCTTGAAGTCATAGCGCTGCAGCGCCAGTGCAGCCATCGTCCCAATGAGGGTGGAGACAATGGTCGCGATAATGGCGATCTTCATCGTATTGCCGGCCGCTTCCAACACGTCTTCATTCTTCGCCAGATCGCAGTACCAGTGGAACGGTCCGCACGGGCTGGCTTTGACCAGGCTGCCGTCCATCATCACCCGTTCGCTGAAAGCCGGGATAAAACCTTCAAACCTGACATTGGTGCGCGAGGCATTGAAGGAATACAAAACGAGACCGGCGATGGGTGCATACAGAAAGAAATACACCAGGATCGTGGCAAGAATGATGAAGGGAGAGCGGCGAAACGGATTCATACCGCCACAATCTCCTCACCAAAGCCAAAGCGCCGCGTGTAGAAGTACGTGACGATCAGCGTCATCACCATGAGAATCAGCGAGGCAGCCGCCCCGAAGGTCGGGTCGCGCGCGTCGAGGTATTGTCTCTGGATCAGATTGCCAACCAGGATCACCTGCCGTCCGCCGAGGATATCCGAGACGATGAATGTCCCCATGACCGGTATGAAGACAAGGATCGTGCCTGCCACCACCCCGGGCATGGACAGCGGCAGCGTTACACGCAGGAAGGTTCTGACCGCATTTGCGCCCAGGTCCGCGGCGGCCTCGAAAAGCGAATTGTCGATCTTTTCCAGCGACGTAAAGATGGGCAGGATCATAAAGGGCAGGAACTCGTAGACCATGCCCACCAGTACCGCGCCGGGGGTGTATAACATCTCGAAGGGCTCGAACGGGATCCCCAGCAGATTTGCCAGCCACCCGAGGGCGATATTGATTCCGCCTTCCTTCCGCAGCAGCATCATCCAGGCATAGACACGGATCACAAAGTTGGTCCAGAGCGGGATCAGGACCATGAATAGATACAGGTTGCGCTTCCGGGGATGCGAACGGGCGATAAAGTACGCCAGCGGATATCCCAGCACGATCACCAGGACCGTTGCGTTGAAGGCCAGCGCCAGCGAACGCCACAGGATATGGAAATAGATAGGGTCGAAGCAGCGGGACTGGCCGCCCTCGCAATCTGTATGGTACCCCAGCAGGCGAATGTAATTATCCAGCGTGAAGGTAAAGATCACATCCCCATCCGGGCTGCGCCTGCCAAAGCTGATCACCAGGGTGAGCAGCAGGGGAACGATCAGCAGCACAAACAGCCACAGCATTGTGGGTAAGGCCAGCAACGTTCCCTGCGCTGATTTGTTTTCGCGGAGTCTTTGAAGCATGATTACTTCTTTTTCAGGACAAGCGTGTTCTCGGGCGGGAGCAGCAGGGACACTTCCTGCCCGACCGTGTAGAAGGCTCCAGGATCGAGCCGCGAGATGCGGTTTTGCTCAAAAACTTTCAGCTTTGCAGTGCCCACTTCCACATAGACATGGGTGTCCGTGCCAATGTAAACCGTGTTGATCACCCTGCCCTGGAAGCAGTTCGTGTTCAGCGTATCTTTTTCGGTGATGTGGATCTTTTCAGGGCGGATGGAGACGACAATCTCCTCGCCCTTGACCAACCCATCCGATACAGGCAGGCCGGTCAGCTCGGCGTTCAACTCGGGAACGTACACCCTTGCCTCTGTCTTGGTCAGGGTCTTGATCATCCCGTCAAAGAAATTCGACTCGCCGATAAAATCCGCCACGAACCGGTTGGCCGGCCGCTCATAGATCTCGACCGGCGTGCCGATCTGCTGCACGACCCCTTTACTCATTACGGCAATCCGGTCGGACATGGTCAGGGCTTCCTCCTGATCGTGCGTCACATAGATGAACGTGATCCCGAGCTGCTGCTGCAGGGCTTTCAGCTCGAGCTGCATCTCCTTGCGGAGCTTCAGGTCGAGCGCGCCGAGCGGCTCATCCAGCAAAAGCACCTCGGGGACTTTCACCAGGGCGCGGGCGACCGCCACGCGCTGCTGCTGCCCGCCGGAAAGCTGCCGGGGGCGGCGGCGCTCCATCCCCGTGAGCTGCACCATCTCCAGCGCCCTGGCCACGCGCTTTTTGATCTCGTCTTTCGACGCGCCTTCCATCTCGAGACCGAAGGCAACGTTCTCGAAGACGGTCATGTGCTGGAAAAGAGCATAGTTTTGGAAAACAGTATTGACCTTACGCTGGAAAGGAGGCGTGTGCCCCATCGCCCTGCCTTCGATATAGATTTCGCCCTGCGTGGGCCACTCGAAGCCTGCGATCATCCGCAGGGAAGTGGTCTTGCCGCAGCCCGAAGAACCCAGCATCGAGAAAAATTCGCCGTTCCTGATCTGCATCGACACATGATTGACCGCCGCCAGAACATCCCCCTCGGGGGTCATGAACTGCTTCAGCACATCCTTCATTTCCACCGCAAACTCAGCCATCCTCCATGCTCCTTGAAACCGTTTTGAGCGCGTCTCCCAGGCGCTCCAGCACCTCGTCCAGTTGTTCCATCGAAATGATCAGCGGCGGCTCGATGCGGACAGTCTGAGCGCTGGTCAACGTTCCGGAAACCAGCACCCCTCGTTTGAATAGTTCGGCTGCAACCCGGTAACCGATTTGGGGATTCCGGAAATGCATGCCGATCAACAAACCTTTGCCCGTTATTTTCTCATAGATTTGCGGGTACCGCGCGGCGAATTCCTGAAGCTTCGGGACGAGATACTCGCCTTTCGCGGCGGCCTGTTCCCACAGGCGGTCGCGCAGCGTGACCCGGATCGCCGCAATCGCAGCCGCGCAAGCCAGCGCGCCGCCTCCGGTCGTCGTGGTGTGCATGAACGGATTGGGGTACATCATCGGCTCGAAGATCTCCTCCGTCGTCACGACCGCGCTGACCGGCATCACGCCGCCCCCGAGCGACTTCGCGACCGCCAGGATATCGGGCACAACATTCCAGTGATCCACGCCCCACATGCGGCCCGTGCGGCCCAGTCCAGTCTGCACCTAGTCCGCGATCAGCAAAACGTTATAGCGCTTTGTAACTTCGCGGACCTTCGGCCAGAAATCATCCGGCGGGACGATCGCCCCGGCTTCCCCCTGGATCGGCTCGAATAGCACGCCCGCGATCCCGATACCGACCTTGTCACAAATCTCCAACTGTCGCTCGACCGCATCCGCATCCCCGAACGGGACATGATAGATCGGCCCGCCGTAGAGCGTGCCCATAGGGGCGCGGTAATCAGCCTTGCCCATCAGCGAAAGCGAGCCGAGGGTCTTGCCATGGAACCCTTTCACGGCCACGATGAACGCGGACTTTTGAGTGTAAAGCTTCGCAATCTTGATCGAAGCTTCGATGGCTTCCGTGCCGCTGGCCGCGAACCAGCTGTATTTGAGATCGCCCGGGGTGATCTGCGCCATCAACTTCGCGAGCACGCCCCGCAGAGGATCGATCAGTTCCTGCGAGGGCATCGGCGAGCGTCCCACCTGGGCCTTCACCGCCCGCACCACCTCCGGATGACACCAGCCCAGGTCCATCATGCCGAACCCGCCCAGGCAGTCAATGTACTCCCGTCCCAGCACATCGCGAAAGGCCGCGCCTTCGCCCGACCATTCGACGGAGGCCCAGTCCCCGGCCTCCGTCACCGACTTGCGATACTCCAGCCAGCCGCGGTTGAAATGCTCGGCAAAGTTCTCCTTCGATTCCTCAATGATGCCCTTGGCGTCTGCCTCGCTGAAGGTGCCTTTGTTCTCGATAATGTCGAGCCATCTTTCAGCGTACTGTAGTGCGCTGTCGAAGCTTGCATCCACACTCTTTTCCTGCCCAATTACCGGTCTCACTTAGAACCTCCTGCTCCATTCCTTCGGCCAGCGTTCCACGACAACCTTCTTCTGCGTGAAGAATTCCACCGCGTCCATACCCTGCCCGTGCATGTCGCCGAAGAAGGATTCCTTCCAGCCGCTGAACGGGAAGAAGGCCATCGGTGCGGCCACCCCGATGTTAATGCCAATGTTCCCCGCTTCGGCTTCGTACCTGAACTTGCGCGCAGCCGATCCGCTGGAGGTAAACAGGCTGGCCTGGTTGCCGTACTGCCCGCTGTTGACCAGCTCGATAGCTTCATCGACCGTGTTGACATGCATGAGACTCAGCACGGGGC
>JBAVVF010000280.1:0-2313 GCA_049697155.1 Anaerolineales bacterium | reverse complement strand
AGCCTGCCGGATACGGTCCGCACGCTCGAATGCTATGCGGACGTGATCGTGCTGCGTCATCCTGAGACGGGGTCGGCGGCGATCGCGGCCAAGGCGGCCCGCAAGCCCGTCATCAACGCGGGCGACGGCGTGGGCGAGCATCCGACGCAGGCTCTGCTCGATACCTTCACCATCTTCGAGGAGCTTGGCGCCGGTCAGGTGGACGGCATGACCGTCACGATGCTCGGCGATCTGAAGTATGGGCGCACGGTCCATTCGCTGGCGCGCCTGTTGTCACTGTTCAGGGTCAAGCTCAACTACGTCTCGCCCGAGATTTTGCGGCTGCCCAAAGAAGTGATGGACGAGGTCGGTGCGAAAGGCATCCCGCAAGCTGAGTTCAGCTCGCTCGAGGAAGTTCTGCCCGAGACCGATGTACTGTACGTCACGCGCGTCCAGAAGGAACGCTTCGAGGACCCGGCCGAATATGAAAAGGTCAAGGGTGCGTATGTGATCGATCCCGAGATCATGAAAGCTGCCAGGAAGGAAATGATCGTCATGCACCCGCTGCCGCGCGTCGGCGAGATCAGCCCGGACTTCGACGACGATCCGCGCGCCGCCTATTTCCGTCAGATGGAGTACGGTTTATATGTTAGGATGGCGCTGCTGGCGATGGTGCTCGGTAAAGCGTAAACAGGGAAAGACGTAAACAGGTACACAGGTAAAAACATCTACCTGTGTACCTGTTTACCTGTATACTAACCCCATGGAAACCTTCTTCTCCTTCCTCGAACGCCGCGTGGACGACTGCTCCTCGTTGCTTTGCATTGGGCTTGATCCGCATATAAATGATTTATCGGCTCCTACCGCCGCGTCCGCCCTCGACTTCTGCGTGAATATCGTCAGACAGACCTCGCGCTATGCGGCGGCCTTCAAGCCCAACGCGGCCTTCTTCGAGGTCTTCGGCCCGGAAGGCTGGACGGCCCTCCGGCAGGTCATCGAAGCGGTCCAGGATGAGTCAAACCGCTGGGGCTCGATGATCCCCGTCATCCTGGACGCGAAGCGGGGTGACATTGCCTCGACGGCCGAGGCGTACGCCAAATCCGCGTTCGAGAATCTCGGCGCGCACTGCATCACGCTGAATCCCTACCTCGGCAAGGACTCGATCGAGCCTTTCCTGCACTATCCTGAAAAAGGTGTATTCCTGCTGTGCAAGACGAGTAACGCGGGTGCAGGTGATTTGCAGGATTTGTTGGTTCTTAACAATGAAAGAGGAAAAACGAAAGAAGACAACCTCTTTCCTCTTTCCTCTTTTGTTCCTCTGCATATTAAGGTTGCCCAATTAGCCCAATCCTGGAACACCCACAACAACATTGGCCTGGTTGTCGGTGTGACGTACCCTGAGACCCTCGCTCGCGTTCGTGAAGTTGTACCTGACATGTGGTTTTTATCTCCGGGGGTCGGCGCGCAGGGCGGAGAGCTCGAGCTGGCCTTGAAAGCCGGACTGCGCAAAGACGGCAAGGGAATGCTGATCAACGTCGCGCGCTCGATCGGGCGCGCCCCGAAGCCGGGTATCGCCGTGGCCGAACTGCGCGATCAGATTTTGAATATCAAAAGAGAATTAAACCACTGAGACAAGTAGTTCTAAAGAGGTTTCCTCAGTGTTCTCTGTGGTGAAAAGGATTTACACATGATGGCACTCGCCACTCGTCTCATGTCCCTCGCCGATGGTCTTTTGGAAGCTGGCTGTATTAAATTTGGATCTTTTACTCTCAAATCGGGACTTCAATCCCCGATCTACATCGACCTGCGGAGGATCATTTCACATCCCAGGCTCCTGGCAGATATCGCGCAAGCCTACCTGCCGCTGCTCTCCACTCTCCAGTTCTCTCGTCTGGCCGGCCTGCCCTACGCTGCCATTCCGATAGCCACTGCCATCAGCCTGGCGGGGAACTACCCGATGATCTACCCGCGCAAGGAAGTCAAAACCTATGGCACGAAAGCGGAGATCGAAGGCGAGTATCACGCCGGCGAGACCGCCGTCGTCATAGATGACCTCGCCACCACGGGCGGGAGCAAGTTCGAAGCCATCGAAAAACTGACCGGCGCAGGTTTGATCGTGAAGGATGTTGTGGTGCTGGTGGATCGCCAGTCCGGCGCCAAAGAGTCGCTGGAACAGGCCGGCTATTCAATGCATGCAGTGCTGACGATCACACAGTTGTTGGACCATTGGGAAAAGACTGAGAAGGTGGAAAAGGAAAGAATTGAGGACGCACGAAGGTTTTTGAAGGAGGGCAAATGAGAATTTGGTCTTTCTTGAAGCCCACTACTCAAAAG
>JBAVVF010000279.1:0-5427 GCA_049697155.1 Anaerolineales bacterium | reverse complement strand
GGTCTGGGCGACGAATGGTTTACTGCGCCCTCGCCTGTCGTCAACGGACTTTACATGCCCGGTTATTCTGCCGAAGACGCAGGGTTGGATATGGGAGACTCCGCCATCACCGAAACGGTCGGCTGGGGTGGATTTGTGATCGGCGGCGCGCCTGGCATTCTTAGCCTTGTAGGTGGCACACCCGAGGAAGCGCTTAATTACTCACGCGAGATGAAGAAGATCACAGTCGGGGTCCATCCAACCTACCGAATGCCGGTTCTTGGATTCGTGGGAACGTCCGTCGGGATTGATGTTCGCCTGGTGGTACAGACAAACATTACGCCAATCATCGATACTGCCATCGCACACAAGGATCCGGGTTACCCCAAGATCGGCGCGGGATTACTACGCGCGCCGCTCGAATGCTTCAAAAAGGCGTTGATTGCTTTTGGGAAGAAATACAGTGCGAACTAAGGAGACGAAGATGGCGACTGGTTTTGTCATACGGAAAAATCAATATTATGACTCCGTCTTTCTAATGGGGATCAGCAAACGCGTTTCAGAGATTGAGGGAGTGCAGCAAAACGCGGTGCTGATGGGCAGTGACACGAACAAGGGACTTCTCTCCGACATTGGTATTCATGATGCACAGATAGACGCAGCCCAACCCAGCGATCTGATCGTCGCAGTGATCGCGGACACAGAGCAGATTGTCAGTGGAGTATTGGCAGAACTAGATAAATATCTGCTGGGTGGCATCTCAGTTTCCGCGACTTCCAATCCTCATTCTTTGGAGGAAGGACTGGCACAAAAACCCAATGCCAATCTGGCGGTGATTTCCGTCCCCGGCGAATATGCAGCGCACGAGACCCGTGATGCACTTGAAGCTGGATTAAATGTTTTCTTGTTCAGTGATAACGTTTCAATTGAAGAGGAATTGTCGTTGAAGCAATTTGCCGCCGAAAAAAATCTGCTGGTGATGGGTCCCGATTGCGGCACCAGCCTAATCGGAGGGGTTGGAATCGGATTTGCAAATGTGGTTCGGAGAGGTCCAATTGGCGTCATCGGCGCGGCGGGGACCGGACTGCAGGAATTTACCAGTCAGGTTCATAACGCCGGTTTTGGAATCTCTCACGCGATCGGCACAGGCGGGCACGACCTGTCAGATGAAATCGGAGGGCTCACCACATTTACGGCTCTCGCGGCGCTCGAAGCGGATCCGCAGACCCAGGTCATCACCGTGATCTCCAAACCACCCGGCGCGCAGACCCTTGCGCGACTCACCGAACGATTTAAGACTTGCACAAAGCCTGTCATCGGCTGTTTTCTGGGTGCACAGATTGAATCGCGGAACCATGATGGTGTTCTCGAATATGCGAACACGATTGACGAGGCGGTTCGGCTTGCCGTAAACGCAGCTGGCGGAAAACATCTGTATGATGAAGCCATGTTTCCTCCAGATGAATTGGAATGGGTAGTAAAGGAAAAATCCTCCTGGAACTCCGAACAAAAATATCTTCGTGGAGTATTTGCCGGAGGCACGTTCTGTTATCAGTCCCAGCAGATTTTTAGGGATGCAAACATTACAGTTCATTCAAACGCCCCACTTGATTCGAAGCACAAACTTGCAGATTCAGATTGCAGCCTGGGACATACCATTGTGGACATGGGCGCCGATGAATACACAGTCGGCAGACCACACCCCATGATCGATGGAACATTGCGCAAGCAGCGCATTCTTACTGAATCGCGCGATCCGCAAGTTGCGATCCTGCTCCTCGACTTTATCCTGGGCTACAACGCGTCCATGGATCCTGTGGGCGAATTGCTCGATGCCATCCGCGAAGCAAAGCGGGCAGCAAAAACCCGCGGCGGCAAGCTGACAGTTGTGGCATCTGTATGTGGCACAGGCGACGATCCGCAAATTCTGAATCTTCAAATCAAATTATTAAAGGAAGCGGGCGTTTTCGTCTTTCAAAGTAATGCCAGGGCTGCATTCTTTTGTACAGCATTGTTGAAACAATCAGGAGGTTTGCATGCAATCCAGAATTGATGAACTGTTGCAGAAGCCGATTGTTGTGCTAAATCTCGGGCTGAAGAAATTCGCTGAAAGCCTTGAAGAACAGCGGGTCGAGGTCCAGCAAGTGGATTGGCTCCCACCTGCCGCCGGGGACAAGGAAATGATAGATCTGTTGGATCAACTATTATAGAAAGATTCGCTTCACGGACTCAGGATAGTGATATTCATTCGCTGAGTTCTCTGCCCCTAGTTTACTTTACGCGGGGTCCATGCCCGCCAGGACCGCACCGCGAAGTTCCGATAGACAGCACGCTGAAGAAATCCAACCAGTGTGCTGTTTGTTACTTTAAATAGATATCCCCACTCGAACTCAGGGCACAGCATAAAGCATCCGCAACAGATGCACCTCGATCTACATCCAGCAAGCGAAAGAATTGATGGAAACCAGTGCCATTTGCTTCCATTTTTCTCTTTTCAGATTTTGCATACAGACTCCAGCAACTTTATAATTTTGAATCTCTCCCTTCTAATCCAAAAGCTGAAATACTAGATTCACCCAAAAGCGAAGGTAATATAAACCTTCGCTCTTGGAGTCCGGAGTTATAGGAGACTCAAATCCAATGGTTTACGCAGGAATCCGGAGTTATGTGAGAATTGGAGTCCAGTCCGGAGTTACAAGAGAACGGACACAGTGATCTGTCAGGTCATAACAGCGGGAAGGGAGGGATTCGAACCCTCGGTGGACCGAAGCCCACAACGGTTTTCGAGACCGTCCCATTCAACCACTCTGGCACCTTCCCGGGATATATCACGTGTCAGGTATCGAAGAGTCACGTGATTTGATGGCGGCGAGATTATAACTTAAATTTCCACGCTCGAATGCAGCTCAGGATAATAGACTTCGCGGATCTTCTTTTCGGTCAGTTTTTCGGTAAGCGCAGTCGCGGACCTCTGCTCGCCATGCACCAGGAACACCTTTTTGGCAGTCTTCTTCGTGGAGTTGGCATAGTTGACGAGCAAATCCTGGCCTGCGTGGCCGGACAGGCCGCCAATCGTCGCAATTTCCGCCCTGACGGTATAAGGCTCTCCGAAGATCTTGATGCGTTTCTCGCGGTCGGCCAGGCGGCGGCCCAAGGTGTAGGGGGCCTGCCAGGAAACGATGCAAACCGTGTTCAAAGGATTTTCGATGTTATTTTTCAGGTGGTGCAAAATCCTTCCGACTTCGGCCATACCCGAAGCCGAGATAATGATCATCGGATCCTTCCGCAGATTGAGCGCCTTCGATTCCTCAACGGACTGCACATAGGTCAGCATCTTGAAATCCAGGGCGGGATGGCGGGCCTGCTGAACGAACCAGCGCGTCTCGGCATCGAAGCATTCGGGATGCCTTGAGAACACATTCGAGGCATTGACGGCCAGCGGGCTGTCCACAAAGACGGGCACCGGCGGAACGTGGCCCGCATACATCATCATGTTGAGATCGTAGACCAGCTCCTGGGTCCTCCCGACGGCAAAAGCCGGGATGATCACCTTGCCGCCGCGCTCGATCGTGCGCTCGACAACCTCCCGAAACTCTTTAAATGCATCGCCGGGGTCATTGTGTGGTTTGTCGCCGTACGTGCACTCCATCAGGAGATAATCGACGTTCTCCGGCATGACCGGGTCGCGCAACAGCGGCAGTTTGTAACGGCCGATATCCCCGGAGAACCAAAAGTGGATCTTTCGTCCCTTCTCCTCGATCTCGAGCGAGATGGCCGCCGAGCCGAGAATATGGCCGGCTTCGACAAAACGGGCCGTCACGCCCGGGACCGGCTCGAAAGGCTCGCCATAGTTCACGCCGCAAAACAGGGCGGCTGCCCGGGCGGCGTCGGCCTCGGTATACAAGGGCTCGATCGGCGGCTCGCCGCGCTCCAGGCGCTTCCGGTTCACGAACTCCGCATCCGACTCCTGGATGCGGCCCGAATCGGCCAGCATGATCGTTGCCAGATCGACAGTCGCCGGAACTGCGTAAATCGGTCCTTCATATCCATCCTGGACGAAGTTAGGCAGATTGCCGCAGTGGTCGATGTGCGCGTGCGAAAGAATTACGGCATCCACATTGCGCGGATCGTAGACGAACTTCAGGTTCCGCTCATAGGTCTCGGAGCGGCGGCCCTGATACAGGCCGCAGTCCAGCAGGAGGCGATGCCCGTTGATCTCCAGCAGATGCTGGCTGCCTGTGACTGTTTGTGCTGCTCCGTGAAAATTAATCCGCATCCCGGCCTCCTACTAGTCGGTAAAGTTGTTCGCCATAGTGTCGAAAGCGCGTCGGCGATTCGTGCATAATCGATTCCAATTCCTGCAGACTCTTTGGCGGGCGTTCTGCCAGCAGATTTAAATATGCTTTGGGCAGGACAATATCTGACTCGACGTTCAACTCCTGCGCGACCTTCTTGCGCCAGTTCTTGAGCTTTTGCAGCCGCCCGACCATGGCATCGCTCGGCCGTTTGGATTTTTCCCGCTCGACCAGCGGAGCCACCGTACCGCGCCGGGTCGCATCCAGGATTTCACTCCCCCACAGACGGATCTGCCTGGGGCTCAGGCCCAGTCCCGCAAGATCGACATCCTTCTCCGGCAGGTTACGGGCGATATCCAGCAGCAGGCTGTCTGAGATCACCTTGAAGACGGGACGATTCATTCGTTCCGCGATGCGGTCCCGGGAGACGCACAGCTCGCTCAGGATGGTCAGTTCCCTCGGGGAGACATCCTTGCGCGTGCTGAAGCGCTTCCACGCAGCGCCGTTGAGCTTTGCCCTGGGCAGGTCCACGCTGCAGGCCCGGGCGAAATCCTCGCGCGCGATCTGCAGGCGATCCTGCTCTGCCAATTCCGCTTCGAGCAGGCCGCGCAGCGCGAATAGAAAATGGGTATCCAGGCGGGCATAATCCAGCTGGGCCGGCGTCAGTGGCCGCATGGCCCAATCGGCCTTTTGATGGCGTTTATCCATTTCAAAGTGGAATTTCTCTGCCAGCAGATTATCCAGCCCCACGAATTGATAGCCCAGCACGCGTGCGGCATGCATCGTATCGAACAGGTTGGCAAACTCGAAATCAAAATCCCGCCGCAGGCAGATCAGATCATATTCTGCGGCGTGGAAGATCTTTTCGATTTCAGGGTTGCTGAAAAGCGGCCCCAGCGACTTTAATTTCCCGGGCGTCAGCGCCAGCGGATCGACCACATAATCCACGTTCGGCGTCGAGAACTGGATCAAACATACCTGCTCCCGATAGGCATGCAGGCTGTTTGATTCTGTATCCACAGCGATGCGAGTCTGGGTGGATAGATCCGCAACCATTCGATCGCATAAATTTGGCTGGTCCACCCAAACAGGTGGCGGAAGAGTTTCATTCGTCATTGACTTGCATTATATCCCACCCTACTCGGATGATTAC
>JBAVVF010000278.1:0-5896 GCA_049697155.1 Anaerolineales bacterium | reverse complement strand
GCCCTGAGCATGCTGGCCCTCGTCGGCGTGCAGCTGCTCATCCCCTGGGTCGTCAAGCTCCTGGTCGCCGCCATCACCTCACCGGATGCAACGGTCGCCCGGATGGACTATGTTTCCCGCCTGACCGTCATCGTCCTGATCGTCTTCGTCGCCCGCGCCGGACTGCAGTTCGTGCGCTCCTACGTGGCGCACGTCGCCGGCTGGGGCGTGGTAGCCGACGTCCGCAAGTACGTCTACGACCACATGCAGCGGCTGTCCCTGCGCTTCTACGAAGACAAGCAGGTCGGGCAGCTGATGTCCAACGTGGTCAACGACACCGAGCTGTTCGAGCAGTTCATCTCGCACGCCATCCCGGACGTGGTCGTCAACTTCGTGACCCTCTTCGCCGTGACCGCCGTCCTGTTCACTCTCAACTGGCAGCTGGCTCTGCTCAGTCTCATCCCCATCCCACTGGTCGTCCTGTCCCTGCGCATGTACGCCAGGTATGTCCGCCCGGCGTTCCGCCACCGCCAGCAGCAGCTCGGCGACCTGAACGCCCTGCTCAACGACAACCTCTCCGGCATCCGCGAGATCAAAGCCTTCACTCGTGAGGAGGACGAGTCCGAGCGTGTCTATCGCGGCATCGAGCGCTACCGCACATCCCTGCTCAGGGCGCTGCGCCTGATGGCAATCTTCCAGCCTTTTGTGGAGTTCACATCTTCGATCGGCACCCTGATCGTCATCTTCTTCGGCGGGCGGCTCGCCCTGCAGGGTATTCTCCCGGTCGCGGACCTGGTGGCGTTCTTCCTGTATCTCGAGACCTTCTACACTCCCGTCCGCAACCTGAGCAACGCCTGGGAGGCGGTCCAGTCGTCGCTGGCGGGCGCCGACCGTCTGTCCGACTTGCTGGCGGAGCCTCAGGAGCCGCAAAACGTCCGGGGAGCAGAGCCGGTCAGGGGTCGCGCCAACGGAGCCATCCTTTTCGAGAATGTCTGCTTTGAATACGTCCCGGGCGTGCCTGTGCTGGAATGCATCTCGCTCGACATTCCGGCCCGTTCGGTGGTGGCGCTCGTCGGCCCGACCGGGGTAGGCAAGTCCACGCTCGTCAGTCTCATCCCCCGCTTCTACAACGTGACTACCGGCCGCATCTGCCTCGACGGGCGTGATCTGCAGGAGTACACACTCGAGAGCCTGCGCCAGCAGATCAGCATCGTCCTGCAGGACGTGTTCCTGTTCTACGGGACGGTGCGCGACAACCTGCTCTTCGGCAAACCAGACGCCAGCGAAGCGGAGATCGAAGCCGCCGCCCGGGCCGCCAACGCCCACGACTTCATCGTCGACCTGCCGAAGGGCTACGACACCCTGATCGGCGAGCGCGGCGTGAAACTCTCCGGCGGGCAGAAACAGCGCCTGTCGATCGCGCGTGCCATCCTCAAGGATGCCCCGATCCTGATCCTCGACGAAGCCACCTCCTCCGTCGACACCGAGACGGAACTGCTCATCCAGCAAGCCATCGAGCGCCTGATGAAGGGCCGCACGACCATCGTCATCGCCCACCGCCTGTCCACCGTCCGGGACGCCGACAAGATCGTGGTGCTCGAGGACAAATCTATCCTCGAAATGGGCACGCATGCGCAATTGATCCGCAAGAACGGATTGTACAAACGGCTCTATTCAGTGCAGCATGAGCTTGCGCCAGCGGGAGACTGACCCCCACCCAGCCTCCCCCAAATACGATGATGAAAATTTAGGATGCTCATTCAACGACTAAATCATCGTATTTGGGGGAGGTGCCCCGAAGGGGCGGTGGGGGTATTTATCACCAAATCCCAATGAACCCCAAACGCAGGATGAGCGTATAATGGCGGCAATCTATCATTGAACCAAGGATGCACCTTATGGAAGAAGTCCGGAAACTCGTCGCCCCGCTGATCGAAAACGTCGAACACGTCATTGTCGGCAAGCGCCCGACCCTCGAATACATTCTGGTGGCGCTGCTCTGCGAAGGGCACGTCCTGCTCGAAGATGTGCCCGGCTCCGGCAAGACCATGCTGGCCCGCTCCATCGCCGCGAGCCTGGGCATCAGCTTTAAGCGCATCCAGTGCACGCCCGACCTCCTGCCGAACGATATCACCGGCGTCTCGGTCTTCAACCAGAAAAGCGGCGAGTTCGAGTTTCATTCCGGCCCGATCTTCGTCAACATCCTGCTGGCGGACGAGATCAACCGTGCCACGCCGCGCACGCAGGCGGCTCTGCTGGAGGCGATGCAGGAACAGCAGGTGACCGTCGACGGCGTAACCCGCGACTTGCCGCGCCCCTTCCTCGTCCTGGCGACGCAGAACCCGATCGAATATGAAGGCACCTTCCCCCTCCCCGAGGCGCAGCTGGACCGCTTCCTGATGCGGCTTTCGATGGGCTATCCCTCCCGGGCGGATGAGCGCCAGATCCTGGTCAATCTCTGGCGGGAGCATCCCATTACGAAGCTCGGCAAGGTTGTCGACGGCTACGAGCTCCTGTCGCTGCAGAAGCGCGTCTGGGATGTGAATGTCGACGCCACCCTGCAGGACTACATCGTCTCGCTGGCGGAAGCGACCCGCGACCATCCGGACCTCTCGCTGGGTGTCAGTCCGCGTGGGACGCTGGCCCTGCTGAAAGCCTCGCAGGCACTGGCAGCCATCCGGGGCCGTGACTATGTCATTCCCGAGGATGTCAAAACTCTCGTGCCGCTGACGCTGGCACATCGCCTCATCCTCAAGCCTGAGGCAGAACTGCGTGGGCACACCGCTCACACCGTCCTGGAACAGGTGCTGGAAAAGACCCCGCTCGATCTGGGCAGCGTAAACAACTAAGTATCCCCATGTCTGGAACCTTTCTGCCCCTGCTCGCCATACTCCTGCTGATCGCTGCGTTCATGCGGGGCAACTTTGCGCTGACGCTGATCTATCTGGTCGTCGGCGCACTGGCAGCCGGGATGTGGTGGAGCCGCCGCGGTCTGGCACAGGTGGAAGCCAGGCGCAGCTTCAATACCCATGCCTTTCCGGACGAGAAAATCAAAATCGACCTGCACGTGCAGAATAAGGGCTGGCTGCCGCTGCCCTGGCTCGAGCTGCACGAGACGCTGCCGGTCGCGCTGGCAGGACCGAACAGCTTCCGCTCGGTCATCCACCTGGGACCGCACCGAACTGCGGATTTCGAGTACTCCGTCGAAGCGCGTAAGCGCGGCTACTACCCGATCGGTCCGCTCTCCATCTTCACCGGCGATATCCTCGGTTTCCGGGACTCGCTGAAGGTCCAGAACCAGCCTGAATATCTGATTGTCTATCCCAGGGTAATTCCCTTCACTTCGGTGGAAATTCCTTCGCATTCTCCGCAGGGCACGCTGCGTCACCGTTTGCCGCTCTTCGAAGATCCCACCCGGGTCTTCGGCAAGCGCGGCTACGTCTCCGGCGATTCACTGCGCAGCATCGACTGGAAGTCTTCCGCCTCCACCGGCCGCCTGCAGGTCAAGCTGTTCGAGCCGTCCATTGCACTCGAAACGTGCGTCATCCTGAACCTCAATGCAGAGGATTACTACTATCGCAGCCGCATCGACTCGACGGAGCTGGCCATCGTGATTGCGGCTTCGCTCTCCAACTGGATCATCGGGAAGAAGCAGATGGTCGGGATGGCTGTGAACGGACACGATCCGCTGGCGGACGACGGCAAGCCTCAATCCGCTCCGCCGCGCAAGGGCAAGCGCCACCTGATGCGCCTGCTGGAGACTTTGGCCCGCATCGACGTCACCGAGAATTCATCGCTGGTCGCCCTGATCCAGGAGCAGCGCTACCGGCTGGCCTGGGGCACCACCCTGATCGTGATCACAGGCAGCGCGAGCGATGAGCTGTTCGACGAGCTTTATCAGGCCCGGCGTTCGGGGCAGAACCCGGTCCTGATCCTGGCCGGGCGGGACGCCACCGACGCCGCGATCCAGCGGCAGGCCCGGACGTTCGGCATCACGGTCTTCCCGGTCGCCAGCGAGCACGATCTGCAGATCTGGATGCAGGAATCGAGGCGAGCATGAAGCCGGAACCTGCTGCAAACCCGGCTGGCAGCGAGAAGGTGGTCCGGTTCATCAGCACCGTGCTGTTGTTCCTGATGATGGCCTGTGCCGTGATGACCGTCGGCAATCTGATTCAGAACGTGCTGCCGCACTGGCACGCGGGCATCATTGCCGGCGCCATGTTGTTCATGGTCATCGAGCGGCTCTATACTCACCGGCATTTCAAATCCCTGAGCCTGTTCAGCTCAGAGTGGTTCGTTAGCGTGGGCGCGCAGTGGATCGTCGTGATCACATTTACCCGGCTGCTGATCTCCTACGCCGACGGGCTCGATTCGTTCGTCCGGGATATGGCGATGTTCGCACGCGGGGACAGGTACAGTTTCTTCACCCCTGAGTTCATCGTGACGATCGTGTTCCTGATCCTGGCCTGGTCGGTGCCGGCCCGTTTCATCGACCTGCTCGATGAAATGGGGCTGGATGAGCAGATCGCCCGCAGTGAGGAACCCGCCTACATCGACAGCAATTCGATCCCTGCCCACCAGCGCCTGGTGAGCCTGATCTTCAGCGTAGGCATCGTCCTGGCCGCCGCGGCTGCCCTGACGCGCCTCGATCTGCGGGCCAGCTTTTCGAACTTCACCGGGTGGCCCCGTCTGGAGTTGAATCATCTGTCCGGAGTGGAGGCAGGCGCACTGCTCTATTTCGCTTTTGGGCTGGCATTGCTCAGCCTCGGCCGCCTCATGACGCTGCAGACCCGCTGGAATATCCAGCGCATCCCGGTCTCTGCGGCGCACCTGGCGAGACAATGGGGAGTGTATAGCCTGGTCTTCCTGCTGGGACTGGCCGTGATCGTCAGCATCCTGCCGGCCGGTGACAGCCTGGGCTTCTTCTCCATCCTGGGAACCTTGCTCAGTTTTCTGTTCGGTGTGCTTGCATTCCTCGGGCAGCTGATCGCAGCGCTTCTGGTCCTGCTGATCACCCTGCCCTTCAGGCTGTTTGGCCGGGACCTCCCGCCCGTGCGGAACCTGCCGGACCCGTCTTTGCTGACGAACCTGCCCGCGGCACCTGCCGAACCCGCGGCCGCCAGCGCAATCTGGCTGCTGGTCCGCTCGATCATCCTGTGGGGAGGGCTGGCGGTGATCATTGTTTTCTCGGTCATCCGCTTCGTGAGGCAGCACGAGAACATCCTGGCGGCGCTGCGCGAGTCCCGGGTTGCCATCTGGCTGAGGCAGGTCTGGCAATGGCTCTCGAGAACGGCGGGGAAGACTGGCGAAAGTCTGTCGCGCGCCCTGGCCGAGGGCTGGCAGCGGATCGTCGCGCGGCTGGAGGGCAATCGCCTCCTGTCCCGCCCGGGGTTTCTCAGCCTGCGATCGCTCGATCCTCGCCGGCAGGTGCTCTTCTTCTATCTGGCCATGATCCGCCGCGGTCAGGAGCAGGGAGTGGCGCGCCAGCCATCCCAAACTCCCTCCGAATATGCTGCCACCCTGGAGAAAGCCCTGCCCTCCGCCGATGAAGATATCGATTCGATCACAGAGTCCTTTGTCGAGGCACGTTACAGCCGGCATGAAGTTACTTCCTCACATGCAAACCTTGCCAAAGCCACCTGGGCGCGCATCCGGCAGGCCTTGCAGGGCAAATCCACCCGTGAACCATAGGGAGGTCGAATATGGAAAGCAGTGAATTCGAAGTTGCAGCGAATGGAGTCCTCTCATTATCCGTCCGCAAAGATGGAAATATCCACTGGTGGTGGTATCTCGATATCAAAGGCCAGCCTCTCTATCAAATTGGGAATAGCTGCGGAACCTGCCAGGCCATCTTCGAGAGAGTATGTAATGCAAACATGCCCCTGACGCCCCGCCAGCTTAGCGAACAACTGACAGA
>JBAVVF010000277.1:0-6422 GCA_049697155.1 Anaerolineales bacterium | reverse complement strand
ACCCAGTGGGTCGCCCCTACTTTTTATTTCAGCGAGGGGGGAGAATGGTGAGGGAGGAAACCGGCGACCAGGCCCCCCAGTTGCCGGCCGCATCCCGGGCCCGCACCCGCCAGTAATACGTGCCGCGCAGTCCGCCCGGCAGCCGCCGTGAGGTTGTGCGCTGACTGACTACAAACAACCGGCTGGAGAAGTCCGCATTATTGTCGATCTCAAACTGGTACAGCACTGCGCCGCTGACGGCACTCCAGCGGAACATCGGCACGCCGCGCAGGGCCGTCCCGTCCGCCGGAGAAGTTGAAGCCGGTGCCTCAGGAGCGGCCGTATCGATCGTGAAATAGCGCGAAGCACTCCAGGGACCGGGCTGACCGAGATCGTTGTAGGCCCGCACCCGCCAGTAGTAGCGCCCATCCTCCAGCGGGACAGTGACCGCAAAGGCAGGCGTCGCGTCGATGGTGAAGTGGGGATCGACATCCTGACTGAAGGCACTGTCCGTCGCGAACACAATCTCGTAACGGGCGGCATTCGTGACGCTGCGCCAGGAGAATTTGGGTATGGTATCGTCTGTAATCTGATTCCGGCGCAGGGATATCAGCACCGGCGCGGACAAATTGGCAGCTCGAGCTGGAACCGTATAGAACTCACTGGCATCGAAATTGCCATTGCCTTCGCCCGGTCCGCACAGGGGATTGTCGAAGACATCCCGGATACTGTCGTTGTCCACTACATTCAGTCCAAGCGTACCGTCGCTCGAGCCGGTCGTGCCAGTGTTGGCCGTCACGGTGTAGGTTGTGCCTGAGCCGCTTACGTCGGTGATCTGCGCGCCTGTGACGCCGGAGGTCGCGAGCACAAAGTCATCTGCATCCACACCGGTGACCGGCTCCGAGAAGGTGACCGTGAAATGTACGCTGGCGGCCGGGAGGGGATCCGCGGGGACACTGCTGAGCACAGTGGGTGGAAGTCCATTATCCTCGTACTCATAGGCCCCAATATCACACTGCCCGCCCTGGGGGCGCGTTACCCCGCGCTGATCGAACTCCGGGCAATTCGTCTCATTCCCCGCGTCGATCGCCGGAGAGGTGGGCAGCAGTGCCATGGTCTGGGTGGGCCCGCCGTTATTCGCCAGAGAGCTCAATCCGTAGTCTGCCAATGTTCCGGTGCCCAGAATGCTATTTGTTGTTGTGACCGAGCCGGCCGGATAGTCATAGCAGCTGGTACTGGGCGGGAGACACACGAACAGGGAGTTTGTCACGGTCAGAGAACCAGGGTTGAACGCTGAAATCGAAATCTCACTCCCGGTTGCCGCAGTATTTCCGGCAATCGTACTGTTGATGATCTCGACCGTCGCGTTGTCCTGCACGTAAAGTGCGCCGCCCATCATCTCTGCTTCATTCTGCGTAATGGTGCTGTTGATGATCCGGGCAGATCCCGACCCACCCACGAAAATCGCACCACCGTTATAGCTTGAATGGTTTTGCGTGAGCGTCGAATTCTCGAGGGTCAATGATCCGCCAAAATTTGAGATTGCACCCCCGGAATAGTCAACGCTGTTTCGTACAGTGCTGTTGCGGAGCGTCAGCTCGCCTCGCAGTTGAATCCCATAATTGGTGTCAGCAATCGTCACATCGGAAATGAGGGCCGTCACTCCGGCAGGAACCTCCAGGTGACCCAGGTTCCCACTGCCGCTGATCGTGACCTGCGGGGACAACCCGGACCCATCAATTCTCAGGTCCTTATCGATGTAGAGGTTACAGGTCAGGCCGATCGTCTGTCCGGCCAGCGAGGGAGCAAATCGGATCGTATCGCCATCGGCTGCATCGGCGACCGCCTGCCGCAGGGTCCCCGCGCCGCTGTCGGCAGTGCTCGTCACCACCCAGACTGTCGGCTCATACTCATACGCCCCAATATCGCACCCGTCCCCCTGTGGGCGCGTCACCCCACGCTGATCGAAGTCCGGGCATCCTACGCTGGTTCCGGCATCTATCGCGGAAGAGCCAGGCTGGAGCGGGATCGTTTGCGTAAAACCTCCGTGGTCGCCGAAGGTACCGAGGAGCGGATCGTCCGTGATGATATTTATGCCACCCGGGTAGCCACCCTCCACCACGCTGTCGCTGATCGTGAGCGTGCCCATGTTCTGGACCTGCGATCCCGTGGTTGCGGTATTCCCCCACAGGATCGTGTTGCGCAGGGTTATGCTGCCGGTAGGGCTTATAGCGATCGCGCCGCCCCAGCCATAGGTTGGATCGTTGGCGCGATTGTTGCTGAAGGTGACGTTGGTCAACACCGGATTGCCGCCAGATGTGGTATACATCCCGCCGCCGGAATAACCGGTGGCCTGATTGTCGAAGAAAGTCACGTTCTTCAGTACCGGACTGCTCGTAGAGTTCAACATCCCGCCGCCAAAGGAATCGGCGGTATTGCCGTAAAAGGTGACGTTCGTGAGCGTCAGAATGCTCGGAGTATCGTTATGGATACCACCGCCGTAGACTCCAGTGTTGCTGTCGAAAGTGACATCCGTTAGCTCCGGATTACCTCCCAACGTCGACAGCCCGCCGCCGGTTTCAGCCCGGTTGTTGCGAAAGATCACCTCTCTCAGGATCGGATTTCCACCCGCAGTGTACATGCCACCACCCAGCCCGTCCTCGTACGTGTCATACGCTGGCCCGGCAAAGTTATGATCGAAGGTAACGCGGGTCAGGGTCGGACTTCCATAATTATTGAACAATCCGCCACCACCGCCACCGACAGAGTTGTTCGTGAAGGTGACATCCGTCAGGGTTGGACTGCCGTAATCGATCCGCATTCCGCCGCCGGTCCCACTCCCACCGGCAGAGTTATCAATGAAATCCACATTCGTCAGAGCCGGGCTGCCGTCGTGGGTATACATCCCGACGCCATCCTGTGCAGAATTACTGGAAAAAGTCACGTTCGTCAGAGTTGGGCTACCCAGACTGTATATCCCACCGCCGAAGTGAGCTGAATTGTTGGTAAAAATCACGTTCACCACAGTTGGACTGCCATTATGGATATGCATTCCACCACCACTATCATGTGGAAAGGTGCCATCTGCATTGCCTCGTGTGACGGTAAAGCCATCCAGGATCGCCGTGTTGTCTGTATTGCTGCCTACCACCACGTGATATGAGTTGTCAGTATTATCGTCCGCAGTACCGATATCGCCGCTCAGCACGGTAAGGTTGGTTTCAAAGTCCCGCTGAGTACGCAATGTCTCCGTCCCATCAAAGCCTCCGTAGACCGCCACACCGTTCTCAAGATTGAAAGAGACCGACCTATCGGTGGTTGCTGTTGGCTTGTAGGTTCCCGCCGCGACCCAGATCTCGTCGCCGTCGGATGCCACGGCAAGGGCAGACTGCAGGTCCCGGTAGGCATCCGCCCAGGATGAACCGTTGTTTGCTCCGAGTGCATCCCCCTTGACGTAGCGCACGGCCAGATCGGATTCATACGCTCCGATATCGCACCCGTCCCCCTGTGGGCGCGTCACCCCGCGCTGATCCGTCTCCGGACATTCCGCGCTGGTTCCGGCATCCACTGCAGGCGAGCCGGGTCCCAGGGCCATGGTCTGAGTGAAGCCGCCATTATCCTGCAAGGGTCCAAGAAGAGGGTCCGCATCCAGGTTGCCCGTGCCGGTATAGCCGCCCTGGACGATGCTGTAGGTTACATTTGCCGTACCAACCTCATTGTAAATTTCGCAGCCTAAATTGGCATACAGGATGGTGTTTTTAGCGGTTATATTCGCATCGGCATCATTGTAGATCGCGCCGCCATTCGTACCTGCTGAGTTTCCACTGATGGTCACATTGACCAGGGTCGGGTAGCTATTCGTACTCTCATTTGTTATAGCCCCACCATTGATGGTTGCCGAGTTTCCATGGAAGGTCGTATTTACAATAGTTGGGTAGCCATGACCATTCGCCAGACCACCGCCCGATTCAGCTGAATTGTTAATGAATGTAACATTGGTTAGATTTGGATCACCTAAAACGTTGCTCATCCCACCGCCCCAGCCGATGGGCACAGTGTTCCCTACGAATGTTACATTCACGAGAGTTGGGTTGCTGTAAATATTCTGCAATCCCCCGCCGTTGCTGCGCGTGGCATTGTTGGCATCGAATGTCACATCCGTCAAAAGCGGGTTGCTGTAACCCTGGTTCCTCATTCCCCCACCTTCCATAGCCGAATTGTTCTTGAAGATTACATTTGTCAACACAGGATGACTTCCCGTTCCAGGAACCGGGAAGTCTATCCCCTCCCCGCTGTTGAACATTCCACCACCGAATCGCGCCGAGTTATTGCTGAAGGTGAGATTCTGCAGGCTGGGACTACCGGTAAGGATATGCATTCCCCCGCCATAACCATAAGGATTAAAGGCTTCGCTGTGGTTTGCATTTCCAGCTGTGATCGTAAATCCATCCAGCACAGCCGTGCTATTGGTCCCGCTGCCTATGACGACATGATAGGAGTTTTCGCCGTTGTTCGCAAAGTCCGGGCCATCGTCACCGTTCAAGTCGCCGCTCAGGACGGTAAGGTTGGTTTCAAAGTCCCGCTGAGTACGCAAGGTTTCCGTCCCTGCAAAGCCACCGTAAATCGCCACGCCATTCTTTAGGTTGAAAGAGATCGTTCGATCCATGCCTGTCGTCGGCTTGTACGTTCCTGCCGCGACCCAGATCTCGTCCCCGCTCGAGGCGGCAGCCAGAGCGGATTGCAGGTCGCGGTAAGCGTCGGTCCAGGAGGAGCCATTGTTCGCGCCTCCTGCGTCCGCTTTGACATAGTAGATTTGAGGAGTAAGAGCCAGTTTGAGAATAAAGGGATCGCCACTCCCACCGCTGGTCAACGTGCTGGTCCCTGCACCCGGATCGAAATCAACCGTATCCGAGAAGAAGCCCGAGAGATATAGATTGCCGCTGTGATCCAGTGCAATGCCGTCCGCGACATCGCTTGATATTCCCCCCAGATTTGTGGCCCAGATAAAGTTTCCGTCGCGATCCAGTCTGCTGATAAAGATGTCGCTGTCGCTGACTCCCGCGCTGGTCAGGTTATGTACGCCGAGGCCGGGGTCAAAATCGACGGTACCGCCAAATTCACCGGTGATGTACAGGCCGCTCTCATCCAGCGCGATGCCATAGCCGATGTCGAAGGCTGTCCCGCCGATCATCTTCGTCCAGAGGAGGCTGCCGCTGCCATCCCATTTACTGACAAGAATCTCCTGAGATCGGCCGGGTATTTCGGTGGCACCTACCACATATGCATTTCCGCCTTCGTCCAGCCCGATCTCAATCCCATTATCGTACAGACTGCCCCCCATTCGTTGTGCCCAGGCAAGGTTTCCACTGCTGTCCAGCTTGCTGAGAAAGAAGTCTAACCCTCCCACAGAGGTCAGCAAGTTCGTTCCGGGGCCCGGATCGAAGTCGGCTGTTTCGGAGAAGAAGCCGCTGATAAAAATGTTGCCGCTCCCGTCGATGGCGATCCCAAAACTTTCCTCGTAAAATGTTCCGCCCATGCTTTTCGCCCAAACGAAGCTCCCGCTGCTATCGAACTTTGTGACAAAAACATCCCTCTCTCCTGCGCTGGTCAGATCGTTTGTTCCCGCGCCCGGGTCGAAGTCGACCGTATCGGAATAATAACCTGTCAGATAAACATTCCCGGTGCCGTCCACGGCCACATTATTAGCACTATCTTCCAATGTCCCGCCGATGCCTCTCACCCAGAGAAAGTTCCCATTGCCATCGTATTTGACGAGGAAAGCATCCGCGAGTCCGGCGCTGGTGAGCTCGCCTCCAGGGTTATCCTCGTCAAAATCGACGGTGTCAGAGAACAGGCCAGCCACATACACATTTCCATCCCCATCCAGGGTAATCGCATGGCTGGATTCATTGGACAGTCCCGCGATGATGTTCGACCAGACGGGGTTTCCGCTGGCGTCCCATTTTTGGACGAAGACATCCTGATTTCCCGGCCCATTAGTCACAAAACCTGTGACGTACGCATTTCCGGTATCATCCGAGGTAATTGCAACCGCATAGTCTAAATCGGAACCACCCGCGCCCCCTTGAACCCAGCCGAACCCGAGCGTCTCCGCCCGTGCCGGCTGAACGCCAAACCCTGCCATTCCCAGCATGCTCACAAGCAAAACCAGGACCATTCCAAAACGCACTAGTGCCAGTTGATGATTTTTGCTGAACATGAGATTTCTCCCCGGGAGTTATGTCCTCCCCGAAAACATGATGTTTGCACCTTGGTCAATGAAGCGGTCTACACATTTTCACCCAAATCAGTATAGTTAAAATGGTTGCAGTTGACAAGATAACCTTCATCCCTATCGGATTGCATTTTTGTACGGATTAATGCTTTGAGCAAGGTTATCAGAGTGTGTAACCTTATAGGTGTCCAACCAAGCCGTATACACC
>JBAVVF010000276.1:0-3092 GCA_049697155.1 Anaerolineales bacterium | reverse complement strand
GCGCCCGGGATGCAGCCGGCAACTGGAGTGACTGGTCACCGGTATCCACGGTCACTATTCTTCCCCCGAGGTGAGAAAGGCCTCTTTGCGAGTGGCCGCCAGGAGCCGGCAAAGAGGGCAGGCGAGGTCATCCTGCCCCGATCCCTGCCTTGTATGGGATGGCTCAAACCGTGGAGGATCTTGCCGGGCGGATCCTTCTGCGGTTGGGCATTGAGAACGACCACTATCATCGCTGGAGCGGTCAGTAAGCAGTGATCAGTGGACGGTATTCAGCAAGCCGTGTTCAATAAACAGTACGGACTAATCCACAGGGTGTGTCGCCATGGCGCCATGTCGCAGACATCGTGCCCGCAGGGTATCCCGCGCGGTGGGGCTGCGTTAGCTGGCCTCAGGTATTGCTGGCCACTTATTATCTGAGATTTCCAATGTCTTAAAACAGCACCGATAATCCTTTCCTATCGGGCTGCAAGCATACACTCCGATTTCGTAATAGCCGGCTTCCTTGTGTAGGTGGGTGATACGCATTTGGAGC
This sequence comes from Anaerolineales bacterium, assembly GCA_049697155.1. Classification (GTDB taxonomy): domain Bacteria; phylum Chloroflexota; class Anaerolineae; order Anaerolineales; family Villigracilaceae; genus Defluviilinea. Next base: position 2,560 of record JBAVVF010000276.1, on the reverse strand, counting down.
CACGCTTGTCCATCATAAGAATTCTCCAGCAAAAAATCGCTGCCCCGCTTGCTGATGCGATACCACATTGCGCGGTGGTCCGACACAACGTCCTGAGTGGCCCAATCGGAATATCCCAGATTGGTTACCACAGAACCAAGCCGGCTCACGTGTTCACTTTCATATTCCAGCGAGACTTTTATCCAATTCTGACTATCGACCCGCACCATTAAACCACACTGATCATATTTTTCACGGGGATGAAATTCCACATGCGTCATCAAGGAAAAATCGCCAGCCTGTCGTATCAATAAGCAGTGTCCATCATCTCTTTGAAAACCGTAATGTGTGCTTTGCCAGAAGTCAGTTTTTTCGTCGGTGAGGATTTCCAGTCCATTACCCAGGCGATAGTGCCTGGGTTCGTTGAACCAGTAAAAATCCTGGGGCAGTGAGGGTTGTAAAAAATGTTCATTGAGTTGCATAACATCGCTCCGAACAGACAAGTTGTGATATTACGGGCTGGCTAACGGTGGGCGGGACGAGACCAGGCCGCTTTGAAGGAAATAGCGGAAAAGCTGGTTGACTATTGTACGGGAGTAGGTCCACCAACCGGGGTTGGACCGCCAATCGGAGTAGCGCGCCGAATCGGGGTTGCGCGGCGAACCGCGGTTGGAGCGCTAACCGATGTCGGAAATCCAACTGCTGTAGGGCCGCCGACCAGGGTGGGCAAGCCAACGAATGTGGGGCAGCTGACCGGTGTAGGGCCGCCATCGACCGGCGTAGGACAACCTCCGACCGCTGCGGGACCGCTGACCAAAGTGGGGCAGCTGACCGGTGTAGGGCCGCCATCGACCGGCGTGGGACAACCGCCGACCGCTGTGGGACCGCTGACCAAAGTGGGGCAGCTGACCGGTGTAGGGCCGCCATCGACCGGCGTGGAACAACCGCCGACCGCTGTGGGAGCACCGACCAAAGTTGGCACGGACGGCGGGGTGGAGATCGGCAGACCAATGGGATCGCCGCTCAAGGTGGCAGATCCGCTGTTTAACCACCCCAAAGCCGCCGGATTGGCAGGATCCTGAATTAGCAGGTAATTGCCATCGGGGCTGCGGCCAATCGCCTTGACCTGCTGGCCAGGATTGAGCACTCCAGCCACGTTGTACTCCGGCCCGGGGCCAGTGCGATATTCGGTAGCCACGTTCACCATAACCATCAGAACGGTGGATGGAGTCCCTGGGACTGGGTTGGTACCCGGCAGATTGCAGGCGGAGAGAGCAAACAGAGCCGCAAACAGGACCAGAAAAAACGATGTAACTTTTGTCATTGTTCCCCGGTAATCTTCTGAAAAGAAGGTTTTCTTTTCCCGTGACTTTCAACATAGTTGCTACGAAGAGCTGGTGGGCGGGACGAGATAACGCCGCTTTGCCGGAACCAGCTTCAAGCCACGCAAACAGCCTGAAAACGCGGCGATTGGGCGAGGGAGCGGTCCGCTGCGACCGTCGCCCACTCCGGCGCATGAGCGCCGGAGATCCCGCCACGCTAGTCCAGGCTTACGCAAGACTCACAGGCCAGCCAAAAAACTTTTGCCTAGAAGAATGTATAACCATTATCTTCGTATTCGCCGGGTTTTTCAAGCCGTAAACTCGAATACACGTTTATCAATAACGCTATTCCAACAATCAAATATGGGCTGGAAATAATTCCTATCAGAACTCCATACCCGTTGCCTAGTGCAAACGGTGATAAACCATACAAGGAATACAAAACACCCATGCAAGCCATAAAGAGAAGATAAATTGGATTTTGTGTTCTAAACGTACGAGTAATCAATCGTCGGAAAATAACTCCTTGCATGTGGGCATGCTCAAAATCAGTTTCGAGAGGGTCATATCCGCTTCGCCCTGGTCGGTTGCGATGCCCAGGCCAGCCGATTAATAAAAATGCATTTGCGTCTAAATACATCCACCCGGGAATAGGATTTTCGCCTTCTACTACTTCTGAAACCAGGGACTTGTCAATTTCTGTATTTGTTTCACTTTCTTCTTCGTTTACATCTGGAACTGGATTTGTCACTCGGAGATACTGTTCTTCTTCCCATAGCACTCTTGCGTTGGCGAGATTTTCACGAGCAGGATAAAACCGAGGATTGAGTTGTATAGCTTTCAGATAGGCATCAATTGCGGGCTCGAGTCGATCTAAAGTTTGTAAAACCATACCAAGGTAATTGTAGGCAATGGCAATGTTCGGCATAGCCGACATTGCCATCTCACATTCCTGCATGGCTTTTTCAGTTTCATCGTCGTAGGCATATTCAAGGGCCCAATCCAGGCGTTGTTTTGTCCGAGATTCTTCGAATTCTTCCTCAAGTTCCGTCTCAACACCTGGCATATTGTCCCAGGCATCTTTTAGCTCGGGGTCAAGTTGAATTGCTCTTTGATAATTGGTTATTGCATTTTCCAGCTGTCCCATCTGCTCAAAAATTTCTCCACGATAGTTGTAGGCAATGGCAGAGTTAGGATTCAGTTGAATGGCGAGTTCGCACTCACTTAACGCTTTGTCTGGTTCGTTACTGTCGATATGC
>JBAVVF010000275.1:0-11026 GCA_049697155.1 Anaerolineales bacterium | reverse complement strand
CAGGAATATGAAGCACCGATTCTTGAGACGCTCGAGCTGTACGCGGCGAAGTCGGGCGAGGAACTGGTCAAGGAGCAGTCGTATGCCTTCACGGATCGCGGCGGCACCGAGATCACGCTGCGCCCCGAGCTCACGCCGAGCCTGGCGCGCATGATCGCACAAAAGCAAAACGAACTGAACTTCCCGGTGCGCTGGTGGTCGTTCGGGCCGTTCTGGCGCTACGAGCGCCCGCAGAAGGGCCGGACGCGCGAGTTCTTCCAGTGGAACGTGGACATGCTGGGGGTGAGCTCGCCCGAATCGGATGCGGAAAACGCGGCGGTCCTGGCCACATTCTTTCAGCGCGTCGGACTCAGCCCGCAGCAGGTCATCATCAAGGTCAATAACCGCCGCCTGGTCGACGACCGCTTCGACGCCTTCAACGTCCCGGCCGATCAGCGTCCTGCGGTCTCTTCCTGGATCGACCGCCGTGGTAAGATGTCGCCGGAGGCCTGGATGGAGTACGGAAAGGAAATCGGTCTTTCCCCCGAGCAGATCACAAATCTAAAGGAGATGCTGGCCGACAGGAACCTGTGGAAGCAATCCGCGGACCTGACGCGCTTCTTTGCGGCCATCGATGCCCTGGGATTGAGTGAGTTTTTCGAGTTCGATCCGTCCATTGTGCGCGGACTTTTGTATTACACCGGCACTGTGCTCGAAGCCTGGGAAGTGGGAGGCGAGATCAAGCGCTCCATTTTTGGCGGCGGGCGCTACGATAACCTCACCCGCGACGTGGGCGGCGATCCCATCCCCGGAACGGGGTTCGCGATGGGAGACGTCGTCATTGCGCTGATCCTGGAAAAGTACGGCCTGCTGCCGAAGGATCTGAACATTAATCCCGCACCCGTCTTTGTTACCGTATTTGATGAGGATCGCATGCTTGAATCGCTCAAGCTTGCAGCCGAACTGCGCCGGGCCGGGCTGAACGTGGTTTGCTACCCGGAAGCGGTCAAGCTGCAGAAGCAGTTCAAATATGCCGACCGGATCGGTGCAAAGGTCACGCTGGTGCTCGGTCCGGATGAGGTGGCCAAGGGCCAGGTGGCGGTGAAGAACCTTGCTAGCGGCGAACAGGTCTCGGTCGCGCGGGAAGCGCTGGTGGAACAAATCCGCCGGATCATTGGATAGGAGTCTCCATGGAATTGAAGCCTGTCGCAGAACAGAATTGGAAGGCATAATCAAGCTTCAGGTGGCCAAGACCAAACTCATTTCGTTGCTCCGAAGAAGAGCCCCTGGCAGTGTTGCACCTGCGATAATTTATGGTAAAATCTCGTCCGCTACGGTGCCTGTAGCTCAACGGCAGAGCGCTTCCCTGTGGAGGAAGATGTTGTGGGTTCGAAACCCATCAGGCACCCTCAACAAAACCTCCCAGGTCTCGAAGACCTGGGAGGTTTGCCTTTGCTTATTTCCCTTTCACGTACCAAATCGAGCCGGGGGAATCGTAGTTGAACCCTTCTCCGAAGACCAAATGCGCTGTGCCCTGCTCGTCGATGTCGATCTCGTAGTAATCACCGAATGGAAAGCGGAATCCGTCGCTGAAGATGTAGGTGAATCCTGGAATGTAGGTCGATACGTCGAGTTCGTTTGTCCAGGTCGCGCCGCCGTTATTCGAGCTGCGATAGTACACATTCCATTTGTCCATCCCGCCGTTGGCGGTGCGGGCATCCATCCACGAAATGCGGACGTCGCCGTTGCCCCTCGCGGCGATTGCAGGGAAGTTATGGTGCGTGCCTGAAGGCGCTGTGGAGACATCCACTTTGGCGGAATACGTGCTGCCGCCATCTATGGATTTGGCAAAGTAAATACGCTCCGGTCCTCTGGGCGTGGAACCGGCATTCCACAGCAGATAGATATTCCCGGCCTCGTCGGAAGTCATCACCAGCTGAGCACCCAGATAGGCCCAGCCGCAGGCAAATGCGGAACAATCAGGCGGGGAGGCGGAGGCGTCGATGGTTTTAGTCGACCAGGTGGCCCCGCCGTCGGTGGAACTGCTGACAAAGAGATTCACCTTGCCCTTCGCACCGCCGCTGCCTTCATAGCCTGCCCAGGCAAAGTAGGCGTTGCCGTTCGGCGTGACCGTCCCGCCGCCTGCCAGGGACCAGCCCAGTTTGCCATTCTGGTTGATCTTGACTTCGGTGAATGTCGCGCCGCCATCATGGGAATACGCTCCCCAGATGGTTTGAGAATGGTTGTAGGCAACGAACACATCCTGCCCTCGCACTGCGAGGATTGGCTTGTCGGTTCCGGAGTTGGTTGCATCAGCGACAACAAACCTCCAACTCGCGCCGAAGTCGGTGGACTTTGCCACGATAATATCGCTCTTGTTATTCTGCATGAACGAGGCATAGACGGTTCGCCCGTCGACCGGGTCCACAACGATTTGCGAATCCCACTGTCCGCCTGTGGAGGCGCCCTCGGGATACATCACCATGGGTGAACTCCAGGTGCTGCCGTGATCGCTGCTGATCTGAAGAACCTGGGTGGGATTGGAGCAGGTCTCACAGCCGGGTATGCCGGTATATTGTGCATACAACATATAAACGTGGCCGAAGCGATCGGCCGCAATGGCCGGTTCCCATTCGTTGTCCACATGGAAGCCGAGGCGTGTCTGTGGAGTAAATCCGCCGGGCGCGGCGGGAGGAACGCTGGCAGGCTGGATGGGAGATGAATTGACGACCTCCAGGCTGACTTCTCCCTTGCGGATAGGCGCCTTGCCTTTCAGCATTTTCTCGAACCCTTCCTGCTGATAATTTCCCCACGCGAATACAAGGCTGGCAAGTACGGCCATGGCCAGCAGGACAAACAGAAGCACTTTCGTCGGACGAGACAGAATCAAAGCTTTCATAGTTCCTCCTTTGGCGAGTGGAATTGTCTTCATTGTATAACACTCGGCTCCGTTTTGAGCATCCGCCCTCTTAAAATTTGTAGATTGTGTTTAGCCGTTATTATCTTCAGATTGTCGCGGCTGCTTCAAAGACCGCTTCGCCAGCCTTTTCTGCATGGTTTCCCATTTCATCAGATAATTTCGGCTGGTCGTGACCCGGTAACCGTCTTCGAATTCCACCAGGCAGGTATTCAGTTTCCCGCGGACAAGTACCCGGCAGGGAGTCAGGTATTGTTCGGGCAGCCGTGTTTTTACGCGCCAGATGTATTTCGTCATCATTCAAATTGACTTAAGGGTCTCTTGATTTTCGTTGTACAATTGATATATGCCTCAAACCATCAATATACTTTTCCTGGCGGCGGAAGCCGAACCGTTTGTAAAAGTCGGGGGACTCGGCGATGTGGCAGGCACACTCCCGCGTGCCCTGCGTGCGCTCTCCAATGATGAAATCAAGCTCGATGTGCGGCTCGTCCTGCCGCAGCACTCCGTGATCCGGTCGGAGTCGCTGCGGGCGGTGGGGATCTATTCGATTCCGCGCGGCCAGACCGAGGTCCAGGTGGAGGCGTTCGAAGGCGTGCTGGACGGTATGCCGGTCTATTTTATCAATGGCGATCCGATCCGCTCCAGCGGCTCGGTCTATTCCTCCAACAGTAAGCTCGATGCCGAGAAGTACATCTTCTTCTCCCTGGCAGCCCTGGAGCTGCCGCGTCACATCAACTGGGAGCCGAACATTATTCATGCCAATGACTGGCATACCGCGCTGGCGGCCTATGGCAATCTGGTGAAACGCTGGAATGAAAAGACCCGCCGGGTATCCTCGCTTGTGACCATACACAATCTTCCCTTCCTGGGACCCGATGTGAAGGATCTGCTCGAAGAATATGGATTGCCGCTTGCGAATACCGACCTGCCGGATTGGGCGCGCGTCATGCCGATGCCGCTCGGGTTGTGGGCCTCGGATGCCATCGTGGCCGTCTCGCCGACCTATGCCGATGAAATATTGCTGGACGAGTTTGGCTGCGGCCTGCAGGACTTCTTCCGGAATCGGACCGACAGCCTGTCTGGTATTTTGAACGGGATCGACGTCGCTTCCTTCGATCCGCAAACAGACCCCACGCTGGCAGCCAACTTTAGCGCCCAGACTCTTTCAGAACGCCCGCGTAACAAAGCTGCGCTCCAGGAACGCAGCGGTTTGCCTGTCAATCCCGATGTCCCCTTGCTGGGCATCGTCTCACGCATGGACCAGGCCAAGGGAATCGACATTGCGCTCAAAGGCCTGAGAATGATGGCAAAACAGGACTGGCAGCTGGTCCTGTTGGGCGCCGGCGACCCCACCCTCGAGGCCGCGGCCAAGAAATTGCAGGAAGACCTCCCCAATCGCGTTTCCGTGCAGACGCGTTATGATGCCAGGCTTGCCCGTCAAATCTATGCCGGCTCCGATATTTTTCTGATGCCCTCCCGTTATGAGCCCTGCGGCATCTCGCAGATGATCGCCATGCGGTACGGAAGCGTGCCGCTCGTCCGGGCGGTTGGCGGGCTGCACGACACGGTCACCGACAGCGAGACGGGTTTTGTTTTTGTGGATACGAAGGTGAAATCCTTCAACGATGCGCTGCGGCGGGCCCTGCACTTGTATCCCTATCGCTCCCGCTGGATGAATCTTCAATTGGCGGGCATGCTGCAGGACTTCTCCTGGCCCAGCTCGGCAAGGCAATATCTCCAACTCTATAAAAAACTGATCGACGCAAATGCCATTCCACTTCGGACTGCCGGCGGCCCTGGCCGTCCTGAAGGTTGAGGTAAATCATGCGAACACGAGCAGTGATTCTTGCGGGCGGCGAAGGCTCGCGCCTGGGTGTGCTGACGGCCAAACGGGCCAAGCCGGCTGTGCCTTTCGCGGGCAAATATCGCATCATTGATTTCCCGCTCTCCAATTGTGTCAACTCCGGCATTGTCGATCTGATGGTGCTGGCCCAGTACCGGCCCCAATCCCTGATCGAGCACATCGGTTCCGGCGCGCCGTGGGATCTGAACCGGGACTTTACAGGCGGGATCAAGCTTCTGACTCCCTTCAAAGCCCGCCATGACTCTGATTGGTTCGTCGGAACCGCCGACGCGGTCCAGCAGAATTTCAGCTTCATCAAAAGAGACCTTCCGGAGCTGGTGTTGATCCTCTCCGGCGACCACATCTATACGATGGATTACGAACCGATGGTCTCCTTCCATCTGGATCAACATGCAGATCTGACGATGGGCATGATCCAGGTGCCCCTCGAGGAGGCTTCGCGCTTCGGGATTCTCGAAACGGATAATAAATATCGGGTCACTTCCTTTCTGGAGAAGCCGCCCGAGCCCCATTCGAATATTGCTAATATGGGAGTCTATCTCTTCCGGCGGGAGGTGCTGGACGAGGCTCTCTGGGAGGATCACCTCAATCCCGAATCGTCCCATGACTTTGGCAAAGACATCATTCCGCGTCTGATCACCTCGGACGCCCGCGTTTTTGCCTTTCCGTACACGGGTTACTGGATGGACGTGGGCACAATCCAGTCCTACTGGCAGGCCCACATGGATATGCTCTCGCCGGCCCCGAAGCTTAAACTCTACAGCCGGAACTGGATCATCCACACCCGCACCGAGGAACGTCCTCCGGCCCGCCTGCCGGCCAGCGCTCACGTCTATGCCAGCATGATCTGTGATGGCTGTTACATTGGGGTCGATGCGCGGGTCGAGAGCAGTGTCCTTTCGCCGGGTGTTGTCATTCGGCCGGGCGCGGTGGTGCGTGAATCAATTATTTGCACCGACACGGTCATCGAAAGTGGCGCGGTGATCGAGCGGGCTGTGATCGACAAACGCTGCCACATCGGTGAAAACGCGCGCATCGGCTGTGGGGTTGCCGATGCGAACATCCGGCTGGCGCTGGTGGGCAAGAACTCCACCGTCCCGGCCGGTTGCGTCGTCGAGCCTGAGGCTCAAATCGGTACGGACGTCATCGAAGCCGATTACCACGAATCGTTTGTACATGCAGGACAATACATTCAAACACGGAGACCAGCAAATGAAATTTGAGCGTTCAGGCGGCATTCTTCTTCATCCCTCCAGCCTGCCCGGTTCGTATGGCATCGGCGAGATCGGCCCACAGGCCTATCGCTTTGTGGACTGGCTTGTATCCACCGGATGTAAGCTCTGGCAGGTGCTCCCCCTGGGACCCACCGGCTATGGCGATTCGCCTTATCAATGTTTCTCCGCCTTCGCGGGAAACCCGTACCTCATTAGTTTTGAATCGCTCATCGAAGATGAGCTATTGACCCGCGATGATTTCGCGAAGATGCCCGATTTCAACGCCTCACGCGTGGACTTCGGCCTGCTCATCCCCTGGAAGCTTGGCCTTCTGCAACAGGCCTTTTCCCGCTACCTCTCCGCCCCGGAGAAACTACGCGCGGAATTCGAGCGCTTCTGCACCGGGAATGCTTCCTGGCTCGATGATTATGCCCTGTTCATGTCGATCAAGGAGGCAAACGGTGGCGGCGCCTGGAGCGGCTGGCCCGAGTCTCTGCGCAAGCGGGAGCCGGCCGCGCTGGCAAAAGCCCGCAAGGATCAGGCGGAGAACATCCTGCGTTATTCCTTCTACCAGTTCCTGTTCTTCCGCCAGTGGGACAAGCTGCACGCTTATGCCAATGAAAAAGGCATCCGGATTATCGGCGATATTCCAATCTTTATTGCGTACGACAGCGCGGATGCCTGGGCGAATCCCGATCTCTTCTATCTGGACGAGAACGGTTTGCCAACCGTCGTTGCGGGCGTTCCGCCTGACTATTTTTCCACCACCGGCCAGCTCTGGGGCAATCCCTTGTACCGCTGGGATGCACACAAGAGCTCCGGGTACGCCTGGTGGCTGGAGCGCTTCCGTTCGGTGCTGAAGTTCGTAGATGTGGTGCGGCTCGACCACTTCCGCGGTTTTGCAGGGTACTATGAAATCCCTTACGGGGCACCCACGGCGGAGACGGGCCAGTGGGTCACCGGCCCTGGCAAGGACTTCTTTACGAAGATCGCGCGGGAATTAAGCGGTGCTGGAACCGGCACGCTGCCTATCATTGCGGAAGACCTGGGCGTGATCACATCCGATGTTGTCGAGCTGCGCGACGGATTCAAATTGCCCGGCATGAAGATCCTGCAGTTCGGTTTTACCGGCCCGGACAACCCCTTCCTGCCGCACAACTATGTGTCGAACTGTGTCGCCTATACCGGTACGCACGACAATGACACCGCACTTGGCTGGTTTGACAGCGCGCCCGAAGTCGAGCGAAAGTTTGCGCTGCGCTATCTGCACAGGGACGGCTCCGACTTTGCCTGGGACCTGATTCGCAGCGTCTGGTCATCGGTGGCGGTCTACGCCGTCACGCCGCTGCAGGACGCGCTCAGCCTCGGCACGGAGGCTCGCATGAACTATCCCTCCCGCCTGGGCGGCAACTGGGAATGGCGGATGAATGACGGTGATTTGAGCAGAGAGCTGGCCGGAAAATTGCGCGAAATCAACGAGTTATATTTGAGATGATAAAAAAGATGGCGCCAACGAGGCGCCATCTTTTTTACGGCAGTCTGTTCTACTTTTCCTTCGCTCGATCCCTGAACAGGGGCAGGTATTGTCCGTATCCTTCCTCTTCCAACTGCTCGACCGGGATGAACCTCAGCGCTGCGGAATTCATGCAGTAGCGCAGACCGGTCGGCGCGGGGCCGTCGTCGAAGAGGTGGCCCAGATGGGAATCGGCATGCTTCGAGCGGATCTCCGTGCGGGCCATGAAGAGCTTATCGTCCGTGCGCGTGTTGATATTCTCCGGTTCCAGAGGCCGGGTAAAGCTCGGCCAGCCGGTGCCTGAGTCGTATTTATCCAGCGAACTGAACAACGGCTCCCCGGACACGACGTCCACGTAGATGCCTTCCTGTTTGTTGTTCCAATATTCATTTGAAAACGCGCGCTCGGTGCCCTCTTGCTGCGTTACCTCATATTGCAGCGGAGACAGGCGTTTCCGCAGCTCGGCATCCGAGGGCTTGGTATACGTTGTCATCTCGACCTCCTACGGGTAAATGTCATGATTGATTTGATCTTTATCGTCTCTGCATTTTATCTCTCAAATGTTAGAAAGACATAAAAGGAGGACTGTTTCAGGGCACCCTTAAGATTTATGTAAGATTTGCAGTTTTTAGCCTGCGTCAAGTTTCCATATGTGCACAACAGGCTTGGCTCCGTCCGCATATAGTTCCAGAACGTACAGCAGGCCGTTCGCCCGGTCGAAGGAGACGTCGCCGATGCGATAACGGCGCTGGTCGCCCTGACCGACCTCGACCAGATCCCATTCGGGCGGGCTTAGATACAGATATTCATCGATGTCGATCACTGCGTACGGCTGCGGCTGCCAGGACTCCAACTGGCCGGCTGCCACTTTCGCGAGATCAGCCGGGTCGTATAGAATGAACTCCGCGTCGAAGCGGGTGGGCCACCAGCCGCGGTTCGAGATGCAGGTCCCCTCCGCCGCGCTGCAGCAGCCGGCAAAGTCCTCCTGTGGGCAGCGGCTTCCGTCTGCATTGCGGCAGGTCGGGAAGTCGATGATCTCTGCATCCACGCAGACGTATTCAGGACCCTGCGGGTTGATATACCCATACCAGTACTTTGTGCCGCTGCTCTTGGTGCCCGCAAAAAGGACAGCCTGTTTGCTGGAGGATGTCGAGAGCCAGGCTCCGCCGCCCCATTCATCCGGATGCTGGTAGCCGTTCAGGCTGCGGATGATTTCTTCGGTGCTATCCGCATTTTCATACAGCAGGAGTGTGACTTCTTCGAGATGGGTCCCGGCGGGCGGAGGAGTGCCGTCCTCCAGCCAGGGGCGATAGGCAAAGATCGTTGGTCCCATGCCGCCTTGTCCGCCATCGCGCATACGTCCCGTGGCAAGGGGACGACCCCCGGTGTACGCGTCTGCCCACTCCTGTGGGATCTCAAACATGTAACCGTTCACGCTGTACAGATTCTGATTTCCGATGAACCACGTGCCTTGAAAATCAGGCGCCGATAACGTCGGGCTGAACCATCCGTGTGACGGGACATCCTGCGGCTGCAGATGCTGTCCCCAGGTGATGTGGATCTTCGGACCCGTTTCGGGCCGGTTAAGATACTGCATCCCGACTTTCGGAATCTCCTCCAGGTCCGTGAAGTATCCCCTGGTTACGTCTGCGAAGCTTTGAATGAATTCCGCCGTATTCAGGTCAGCGATATTGCGGGAAATGACAGGTACGGGGATGTTGATTTCAGCGACCTGGTTTCCATCCGGGACCTCGCCATAGGCGATCCGGTCGTGTCCCATCACGAAGAGCGAGCCGGGGCAGCCGTCAGCGGGGCCCGAAGCATCACCGTCAGGATTGAAGGTCATGGCATTGCCGCCGTAAGCAAACGTCTGTGGGCGATCATCGCCTCCCGGCAGGCGGAAGGCACCGAGATATTGCAGAGCATCCGGGTTGATCACCTCTCAGGATGGGGGCGGATTCGGTTGAGGCCGGGAAGCTGCCGGGGTGACAGAGTCCGGTTCCGTTGGCGCGGGCCCGGTCTGAGTCGCAGCCTGCCCCGAATTGCATGCGATGATGGTCAGGAATAAAGCCAGCGTTGACAGGAGGATCGTTGTGCCGTGTTTCATCTTCTCTCCTTCCAGGTCCATGTTCGTCGAACCCACTTTGGCAGATGCTGCCTGCGATGATCATCAATCCAAACATAAGCAGTATACCAACGCGAAGCTCGCCTCACCAGGAAAAAGATACCCCATGCAAACAGCAGGGCGAATACTGTTTGCATGGGGTTTATGAGGATATTCAGCAATTGCTGAATATTTCGGCGGGTGACGATCAGCGCGGCAGACGTTTCGGCTGGACTGGCTCCGACATGGTCCTGGCGGCGGCCGCCTCGAACATCATGGCCGGGCCGGTCATGATATCCATATACACATTCTCGAACCGGTTGTCCTCCAGCACAGTGCCGATGGCGCTCCCGTAATCGGGGAACTCGACGAAGAGCAGGATGCCGGTATCCGCCTTCCTGAACCGGTTCTTAAGAACCTGCGTATTCAGTCCGGACACGCTGAGCCCCATGTTCACGTTTTCGATGACGTTAGCGGATATTTCTACGTTGGCGGTGTCCTTCGTGGCGATCCCAACGCCGGGAGACGGATACTGGTCGATCGTGACCAGATCCTGGATCCGATTGTCCTTCAATGTGCCGGTGATCTCGGCGAAATTGTATGCCCCGAAGAACACGCCCCACTGGCCCAGCACATCATTTGGCCCTGACCCAATCACAGTGTTACCCACCACATGGACCGTCAGATTGGCCGGAGTTGGAGCGTCCGGGAAGGTTTCGGCAAAGATGGTGATGCCGCTGCTGTTGTAGTTGACGACACGATTGTCTTCAATGGTCACTGTCCGGGCAGCTTCCCCGAAGTTTACACTCGAGATGGCTTCACCCTGGTATAGTGGCCAGCCTGCCTCGTCATATGCAAGTGTTGGCGGTCCAAAGCCTATGTTTTGGACCACGTTGTCCTGGATCACGCCATCGGCATTCAGGAAGAAGATCCCATACAGGAAGGGATTGCTGGCGCCCGAGTTGGCGCCGTCAATGACCAGACCCCGAAGGGTGACGTTCGCTTCGGCCACCAGTATGATCGGTCGGGCTTCATATCCGGCGACAGGTGACAAGGTATCCTGCATGGCTTCCGGCGCCTGGATCACCGCGCCGGAACGGCCGACCAGGGTAAGGTTCCTGCCGATGATCGTAACCTGCTCGACATATTTACCCGGGCGGATGGTAATGCGGTCACCATCGCTGGCGGCATCCACCGCGGCCTGGATGGAGGTAAAGCAGTTCCCTGCCCCCACGGGATGAACGCACGAGCCTGAGGCGTGCGCCACCCCGTTTCCCAGCAGTGCCACTCCAAGCAGCAAGGCCAGGGCAATCTGCATCCCCTTCTTAAATGGACTGGAAAGCATCAAATGGTTCATAAATCCTCCGGTTGCTGATGATGAAGAACAAAATTATTATATCGTTGGCCTTCTGGTGGCCCAGTGCCTCATGCT
>JBAVVF010000274.1:0-15640 GCA_049697155.1 Anaerolineales bacterium | reverse complement strand
GAGTGAGACTCGCTGAGTGGAATGTGCAACAGGCGGCGATTATACCGCTATTAACAGCGATCAGCGAATAGCTGTCAGCTCTGGGCCTGGGACGTGCTGGGATTGGCAGACAGGCATGACTTAGGATCATCGCAAAATTGCGACGGTGCTCTGCTCTACCGCAGGGCGCTTTTGTGTCCCGGGCGCGTCGAATCATGTCTCTATTATTTGATGTGTACAGCCATTTCAGGCTTGGTCTGGAAATCTATGCAGCGTCTGGTAAATGTGCAGCTGGTGAAGCCACAATTGAGACCGTGTCGATCTATTCGTAGAATATTAGAATCGGCGTATACGAGATGCCCAAATCTCCACAGTTTGGCTGTGATATTGGTGGGGCTCTTGCGTGCATCAACTGTCAGATTAATTTTCCCGCGTCGCTCTCGTATCCGAAGCCATCTATACTTGAACTCAATATCCCACGGTTCAACGTTTCCAGAAATCCATTCGTTTTTTACGATGCTCACAAGCAGATCGTCTTGCTGATTATATAAATATGTTGTGAGTTCTAAGAATCCCTCAGGATGTATGCCAACTCTCACTATGTCGTTGCCGTCCATCTGGATGATTGAACCACCGCCTTTGAAATAGTTGTTCCCAAGACGAATTAGTAAACCATAATCGTTTATCGTGAGCAGGCCTTGGGCGAAACCGCGCCTCTTGTTATAAGGATGGGATTTATACTTTCGTTGATCCTTCTCTGGCATTGCTCCCTGTGTTGCCTCATCATGGCAATTTGGGCACAAAACCATCATGTCTTCCGGCCTGAAATGTTCCTCTTCACCGAACGGGACGATGTGATGATATTGAAAGATGGGGTGACCACACTTGCAGCAACCAAACCCCGATTCTTGTCGAAGTTGACGCGCAATCGCATCTGGAGTAGGACGAGAAAGTTTGTTATTCATGTTCTGAGTTTGATGCAATGACAATTATATCTACTCTGGGGATTTTATTCGCGCCATTTCATCGTTCGCAATATGGGCGGCTTCTGCGCGCCCAAGACCGGCAAATTCGCCATGCCCCCATCGCCACAATTCCCGCATGACACGGTATAATTTCGCCGCTCCCAAGAGCTAATAGCTGTCAGCTGATAGCTCTTGGCTGGGGACGTGCTGGAACTGGCAGACAGGCATGACTTAGGATCATGTGCCGCAAGGCGTGAGGGTTCGACCCCCTCCGTCCCCATCTTTACTCCGTCATCGCAAAATGACGAAAATCAAGAGGAAACATTGAAAATCGAAAAAACCGTTGAAGAAAACCACGAAGCCAAAATAGTGGTTGAAGTTGACCCCGAAACCATGGAAACCTACAAGCGGCGCGCGGCCCGCAAGATCGCCGAGCGCGGCAAGATCGCCGGATTCCGCCCGGGGAAGGCCCCCTATGAAATGATCGTGCGCAGCTATGGCGAGCAGGCCATTCTGGAACAGGCGATGGATTATTTCGTCGATGCTGAGTACTCGAACATTCTCAAGGAGGCAGACGTCGAGCCGGGTGCGTCCGGTATGCTGGAATCGATCGATTCCCTCGAGCCGCCCAGGCTTACCTTCCGCGTGCCCCTCGCGCCGCAGGTGGATCTGGGCGACTATCACTCGCTGCGCATGCCGTACGAATGGTCCGCGCCCGACGAAAAGGCCGTCGAGGCGGCCCTCGAAGACCTCCGCCAGATGTATGCAACCACGGAGAACGTCGAGCGTGAGGCCCAAGAAGGCGACTACATCCTGCTGGACGTCAAATCCGAGGCGCAGGAGCTGAGTCGCACCGGTTTCGCGGCGTTCATCCGCCCGGAAGCGCGGGACACGGAATGGCCGTACAACGGTTTCGCAAAGGAACTGGTCGGCTTGAAACCTGGCGATACAAAGACCATCAAACACACCTTCCCCGCTGATTGGGAGGTACAGGAACTTCAGGGCAAAGACGTCGAGATGGAAGTGACGGTCAAGACGGTCCGCGCGGTGACATTACCCGAGCTCGACGACGAGTTTGCGAAGACGACCGGCGCCGGCGAGACCCTGGAGGCTTTGCGCGAGGCAGTGAAAAAAGACGTCGAGAACCGCTCCAGGGCCGAGTATGACGATAAGTTCTTTGTCGACCTGCTGGAGCAGCTCAAGGCCGGCGCCACCTTCAAATATCACCAGCATTCGCTCGATCATGAAGTCGAGCATGTGCTCGAAGACCTGAGCCAGAGACTGGCCCAGCAGAACATGGACCTGGATACGTACTTCAAGATGCGCAACACGACCCGCGAGCAGTTCGTCGAAGAGGAAGTAAAACCTGTCGCCAAGAAGCGCCTCGAGCGCTCCCTCGTTCTGGATGAAATTGTCCGTAAGGAGCAGGTTGAAGTCGACAACGCAGCCCTGGATGCCGAATTCAACCAGACCTTGTCCTCGCTGAGCATGCAGGGTGTGGATCTGACCAAGATTCGCGGCGGGCGCCAGGGACAGCAGCGCGTCGCCCAGGCGGTCGCCATGGAATCGGCGAATCGCGTCATGACCCGCCGGGCCCTGGAGGTGTTGAAGTCGATTGCGGTCGGTGAATATGTGCCGCCCGAAGAGCGCAAGCAGGACGCGGCTCCCGAAGAGACACCCGCCGCGGGCCAGGAAAGGGCCGAAGGAACAGAAACCGGCCCCGCTGAGAGCGAACCGGAGTCCAAATCCGAATAAGAAAACCTGATAAAGTTTTAACGAAATTCCAACATCCAAAAGGTATCATTGGCGAAATGCAGAAGGAGAAAAGATGATTCCCAATTTCAGAAATGTGATTCCGATGGTGATCGAGTCCTCCGGTCGCGGCGAGCGCGCCTATGATATTTACTCGTTGCTTCTTAAAGAACGCATCATTTTCCTGGGTACGCCCATTGACGACCAGGTTGCGAATTTGATCGTGGCCCAGTTGCTGTTCCTGAATCACGAAGATCCCGAGAGAGAGATCTTCATGTACATTAACTCCCCGGGCGGAGTCGTCTATGCCGGCTTCGCAATCTACGACACGATGAAAATGATCTCGAACCCGATCAGCACCGTTGCGGTCGGGGTGACGGCCTCCTTCGGGACCGTGCTGCTGACCGCCGGGACGAAGGGCCGGCGCTTCGCCCTGCCGCATGCGACCATCCACATGCACCAGCCGTTGGGCGGCGCGCAGGGCCAGGCAACCGATATCGAGATTGCGGCCCGGCAAATCCTGCGCCAGAAGGGCATATTGAACAATATTCTGTCCCAGCACACCGGACAGCCGCTGGAAGTGATCGAGCGTGATACCGATCGCGATTTCTATCTCGATGCGAAGGGCGCAGTTGAGTATGGTTTGATCGATGAGGTGATGATAGTACCGGAGAAGGTGGCGTAAGCGACCGTCCTGTCAGGAATCGATGCCCGCTGGCAAAGCGCCAGCGGGCTTTTGATTTCTTTACGATATAATCGCCGGACGGAGGCTGTATGACTTTCTCCATAGTGGCCTGTGATCTCGAAGAACAAGCCTGGGGTGTGGCGGTTGCCTCGAAATTCCCTGCCGTGGGAGCAGTCGTTCCATGGGCACAGGCAGCGGTCGGTGCGGTTGCGACCCAGTCTTTTGCCAACACCTCGTTCGGCCCGCGCGGGCTGGCGTTGATGGGGACCGGTCTGTCGGCGCAGGAGACGCTCGCCCGGCTGCTGCAGGATGACCCGGATAAGGAACTCCGGCAGGTCGGCCTGGTGGATGCCAAAGGTGGCTCTGCGACGTTTTCAGGGAGCGGCTGTTTTTCCTGGGCCGGCGGATCTGCAGGGAAAGGTTATGCAATTCAGGGAAATATCCTGGCGGGCGGGAAGGTCGTTCCGGCCATGCAGAAGGCATTCCTGCGTACAAAAGGCAGCCTGCCAGCCCGTCTTCAGGCTGCCTTACTGGCCGGTGACCGCGCCGGCGGCGATAAACGCGGACGTCAATCCGCGGCGATCTACGTCGCCAAACCGAAGGCAGGCTATGGCGGCTATCTCGACCGCTGGCTGGATTACCGCGTGGACGATCATGAGGACCCCGTCCCCCGGCTGGGTGAGCTGCTGGAAATGCACGACCTGTATTTTGGAAAGAGTCCGGAGGCCGAGCGCGTGGAAATCAAGGGCAAGGTTCGCCAGCAGGTGAATGGGATTCTTACCCGGGCCGGCTATTTGAAGAATGGCCGGGATTTTCCCGGCGCTTTCAGCGAGTTTATCGGCAATGAAAACTTCGAAGAGCGGGCGGATCCCCAGGCGACATGGATCGACGGTCCCGTGTTGAAATATCTCACAAGGAAGTTTGGAAAATAGTTGAATGGCTATCCCCGAAAACATAAAAGCACTCATCATCGATATGGACGGCGTCATCTGGAAGTCAGATGCGCCGATCGGCGACCTGGCGGGGACGTTTGGGCGCATCCGCCAGCGCGGGCTGAAATTCGTCTTCGCGACCAATAACAGCACACGGACCTCGGAACAATACGTCGCGCGTCTGAAGGACTTTGGCGTGGAAACGGAGCCCTGGCAGGTCGTCACGTCATCGCAGGGTGCCGCCCACGCGGTGGCGCAGAAATTCCCGCCCGGCACAAAGGTCTTCATGATCGGTGAAGACGGTGTGCAAGTGGCCCTGCAGGAAAGAGGCTTCGAAGTCCTGAGTGTGGAGGATGCTCCGCAGGCAGAGGTGGTGGTCATGGGCATCGACCGCGGCATTACCTTCCAGAAGGCCTCTGAAGCGGCGCTGCTCGTACGCAGAGGAATTCCTTTTTATGCGACAAACCCCGATAAGACCTTTCCGACTCCGCGCGGTGAAATCCCCGGGGCAGGCGCCTGGATTTCGATCATTACAACGGCGACCAATGTCCAGCCGATCGTTGCAGGAAAGCCATTTCCCTTTCTGATCGAACTCTCCCTGGAAAAGCTTGGCACCCGCAAAGAGGAGACACTGGTGGTTGGCGACCGGCTGGAAACAGATATCGCGGCCGGGCAGGCGGTGGGATGCCCTACCGCGCTGGTGTTGAGCGGTGTTTCGACCAGCGAACAGGCAGAAAGCTGGAAACCGAAGGTGGACATCATTGCTGAAAACCTGGCAGCTTTAATTGGCTGATTCTCAAATGCTAATTTATGACCTGGATGTAGACGAAATAACAAATCTCCTGAAAGAGTGGAACGAACCTGTCTATCGCGCGAAGCAGATCTGGCAGGGCTTGTACCAGCATTTCTACGACTCGCCTGAGCAATTCACAAATTTACCAAAATCGGTGCGTGCGAGATTGACAGAGCATGTTACTTTTTCCCCTTTCGAGGTGAAGATCTATCAGGATTCCTCGGATGGGACCACGCGCAAAACGCTCTTTGAATTGCCCGACAGAAACCTGATCGAAGCGGTTCTGATGCGCTATGGTGACCCTGCTGATAATCCTCAGATCACCGCCTCCCCCACTGGCAGGGGCGCGAAAAACCGCCGCACACTCTGCATCTCCACACAGGCAGGCTGCGCGATGGGCTGTGTCTTTTGTGCCACAGGTCAAATGGGTTTCAAACGTCACCTTTCCAGCGGCGAAATCATCGCGCAGGTGATGTACTATGCCCGTCTGCTCAAGCAGGAGAACCAAAGCGTTACAAATATCGTCCTGATGGGAATGGGCGAGCCATTTCATAACTATGACAATACCATGGAGGCGATCGACCGGCTCAATGACCCGGATGGCTACAACTTCGGGGCCCGGCGCTTCACCATCTCGACCGTGGGCCTGGTCCCGATGATCCGGCGTTTCGCGGACGAAAAGCGCCAGGTGAACCTGGCCATATCTCTCCACGCCGCGGACGACGAGACGCGGGTAAGCATGTTACCCATCAACAGGAAGTACAAGATTGATGAGGTGATCGCTGCCTGTCAATACTACGTTGCCCAAACGGGACGGCGCGTTACCTTTGAATGGGCGCTGATCCACGGAGTCAACGATACCCCTGAAGTTGCCAGAAAACTTGCAGCCAAACTCAGAGGTCTGTTATGCCATGTCAACGCCATCCCTCTCAACCCCACCCCAGGCTATGAAGGTCGCGCTACGGATCGTCAGCGGGCGGTCTTGTTTAAGGAGACACTGGAGCAGGCTGGGATCCCGTGCACGATCCGTATGCGAAAAGGCATTGATATTCAGGCAGGCTGCGGCCAATTGGCTGGGGCTGTTTTATCTTAGTGACTTTAAAGTGAAAAACTACTTGTGCTAGATTGGCTACACGCATAATCAATTTAAGACCAACCATTCAATCCTGTGAAGACTTTTGACCTCAGACGCGTTAATACTGTAGGACGCATGACCGAAGCCCATCCATCGCGGCTTATATCTGATTGCATCGCTGGAGACCAGGCCGCGATCGAAATGTTCGTGCACCAGTATGAGACTGCTGTCTTCCGGCTGGCCCTATCGATCGTGGGCGATCCGGCGGAAGCCAATGAAGTGACACAGGAAACCTTCCTCGCGGCACTGCGATCGCTGCCATCCTACCAGGAGAAGCAATCGCTCAAAGCATGGCTCTACACAATTGCACTCAATCACAGCCGCAATCACCTTCGCAAGCGCAGGGTCCTGGAACGGCTGCGAATCACCCTGACCACGATTTTCCGGATGGAAGCCCAGAAACAGGCTTCTCCGGAGGAAAAAGTAATACAAACTGAAAAAGAAACTCAACTCTGGAATGCACTGAACCATCTGGACGAACGATATCGCACGGTTGTTGTACTCCGATATTTTCATGAACTATCCGTTGCGGAGATTTCCGAAATACTTTCGATCAACGAAGGGACCATTCATTCACGGCTGCACGGCGCGCGCGCGAAGTTGAGAGCTGCATTGAAAAATGCGCATGGAGAATGAACGAAGATGTCAATCACGCATGAAGAAGCACACAGGCTGATCCAATTTGATACGGATAATTCTTTGAATGCAGCGCAGAAAATCACGCTTTCGGCGCATCTTGACGATTGCCTAGTGTGCCGCAGCTATTCCGAAGACATAAGGGAATTGGAAAGCATCTTGCTGCCGGCAATGCGAAAACATTGGAACCTTCAGCCGCTCCCCTTCTCCACAGCTGTCCTGGGTACGAAAAAAGTTCCGAAAGTACAGGCAAACCTCTTATTGGCTACGCGAAGAGTGGCAGTGGTTGCGGTCCTGATGGCGTTTGTTTTTGCCGCCTGGCAATTTACCCTGGCCAATATACAGACCGCAAGCCATTTACCGCTGGCTGTTCCACCTGTGCCAACCCCCTCAACAGAGTCCACGCACACGAAAATCGTGAACTGTACGGAAATATTCTATAAGGTCCAGGAAGGTGATACTCTGGAAAGCATTGCATCTCAGTTCTCAGCCTCGAAGACTGAGATCATGTCAAGGAATCAGATGCAGACGGAGACGATCCATCCCGGTATGGAATTGACCGTTCCGCTCTGCAAGCTCACTCCCACTGGCACGCTTTCTCCCACGCTGCTCACCAATACGCATACTCCCGTCATCAACCCAATCACTTCCGCACCGGGTGGTTAGAGAGCTGGGCCGGCGCATTACAGAACTATTACACGCAACTTGTCAGAACATTCAGATTGAAGTATAAGTCTCCCAATCTCAAATCAGTACAAGGTATTATGAATAACAAAAACCAAACCTCCTGGCTCGAGCGTCCCATCCATCCGGCCCTACCAGGGCTGACCAATGAAGTTGCATTATTCGCAGGGATAGTGCTGCTGGCGATCATTACAAGGTTTTTCGATCTCGAAACACGGGTAATGAGTCATGACGAAAGCCTGCACACCTATTTCTCGTGGCTCCTCTATCGCGGACAGGGTTATCAACATACACCGATGATGCATGGACCCTTCCAGTTCCACATTATTGCTCTCACCTACTTCATCTTCGGCGTTTCCGATTTCACCGCACGCGTCCCCGCCGTCTTGTTCAGCATTGCCACTGTCTGGATGGTATGGTATTGGCGGCGCTATCTTGGCAAATGGGGCGCGCTCGCGGCAGGCTTGCTGATGGTGGTCTCCCCATACATGCTGTACTACGGCCGCTACGTTCGCAATGAGTCCTATACCGGAGTGGCCGGACTTTTGTTGCTATACGGCATCCTGCGATACCTGGAGGTGGGCGAGAAACGTTATCTTTATTTCATCACCGCCGGGACTCTGCTCCACTTCACTACGAAAGAGACTGCTTTCATCTACACGGCCCAGGCCATGCTCTTTCTGGGGTTTTATTTCATTGCCCGTGTGACTCGCCGTCCCTGGCAGAATGTAGGACTATACCGGACATTTATCATTGCACTGGTTGCAGTAGCCCTTTTGGGAAGCCTCGGCGCCGGGCTGGGAATAGCCAGCCGGCACGCCGAGACGATCGCCAGTGAAGAGACCGCGGCCCCGGCCAACCCAACCGGTGAGGCAACGCCTTTGGGAGCTCCCTCCGAGAGCATCCAGGTCTCCGACATCCTCTTCATCCTGGCGGCACTCGCCTTGATTGTAGCGCTGGTGGTGCTCTTTATGGGGTATGGCTGGGCTAACATGCTGCAGGAGCGTGCTTTCGACCTGGTACTCCTATTGGGTACGTTTGTCCTGCCCATGCTTGCCGCCTTCGTGATCAAGCTCCTTGAACCGGTTCTGCATATTACGATACCCACGGATGCAGCCTCGGTCAGCGCCCTGGAGCCTAATGCGATGGCAATCATCGGCTTGATTCTGGTTCTCCTTTTCATGGTATCAATCGGGATAGGCCTGTTCTGGAACCGGGACTGGTGGAAATATGGCGCTTTGTTTTGGGGCGTATTTACCATACTGTACACCACCGTCTTCACGAACGTGCCGGGGTTCTTTACCGGCATAATCGGTTCGCTGGGATATTGGATCGTTCAACAGGGTGTGGAGCGCGGCAGCCAGCCCGAGTATTACTATGTGCTGATTCAAATCCCAATCTACGAATTCCTGCCTGCCATCGGAACGCTCGTGGCGATCGGTCTGGGACTGAGGAAGTTGAACGCCGGACGATCGACCGTCGCGGCACGTGAGCTGGATGAATCGGAGCCGGCCTCCGACCTGGAGGTTATGCCCGAACCGGAGCTTACACCCGAGGTGGAAGCCGAGCCGGCGCAATTCGGTTTTGGAACATTCTTCTGGCTGATGCTCTGGTGGGCGATCAGCAGTGTCCTTGCTTTCAGCGTCGCCGGCGAGCGCATGCCCTGGCTGACTTATCACATGGCCTGGCCCATGATTCTATTGACCGGCTGGGCGATTGGAGAGATCATCGACTCGCTCGCGCCGCGGCTGGCCGCTGAAAAGCCGGCGCGGATCGCGTTGTCGATTCTGGTCATGGTGGTATTCGGACTGGCAGCCTTCAACATGCTGCGGGCCCTGTATGGGGCGACGCCGCCTTTCCAGGGCTCCGAGCTGAACCAGCTGCAGTCCACGGCAGCATTTCTATTCCCGCTCATCATCATGCTGCTTTCAGGTGCGTTTCTCGCCTACCTGATGAGGGATGATCTTCTGAGCCTGAGTATTGTGGCTTTGATGATCCTGGCGATCATCACGCTTGGTTCGAGCATCATCAATGGCGCCGCGCTGATGAACCTGGGCACCTCCGCCGACCCGGCCAGCACTTCTGCAGGCTGGCTGAAATTCGGATCGGCCTTCCTTGCACTGATTGGCAGTCTGATCGGCATAATATACCTGTCGCACATCCAGCGAACAAGTGCATTTGTGGGCCTTGTCGTTCTGACGATCTTCGGCCTGCTCCTGATCCAGACGGGGCGCACTTCCTTCCGAGCGTCCTACATCAATTACAACGACGCCACAGAATATCTTGTTTATGCACACGGGGCGGGTGGAGTAAAAGAGGTCATGGCCCAGGTCGAGGAGATCTCGGAGCGCACCGCCGGCGGGCTGAACGCCGTGATCGCGTACGATGCCAGCGCCCCGGATACCGGGATTTCCTGGCCGTTTGTCTGGTATCTGCGCGATTACACGGCGCTGCGTTCGTTCGACCAGCCCACCCGTTCGCTGCGCGATGCGGTTGCCGTGATCGTCGACCAGAAGAATTTCGACAAGATCGACCCGGCCCTGGGCGACGAATACTACCAGTTCGATTACATCCGCATGTGGTGGCCGAATCAGGATTATTTCAATCTCGATCAAGCCCGGGTCCTCAATGCAATCACGGATCCACAGATCCGGGCAGGCATCTTCGATATCTGGTTTGACCGCGATTACACCAGGTATGGGCAGGCCGTTGGAAGCACGTCGATCACGCTGACCACCTGGCAGCCTTCAGACCAAATGAGGCTGTACATCCGCAAGGAAGTGGCTGCAAAGATCTGGAACTATGGGGTTGGGCCGGCGGCTGCACCCGTGGCTGCGGACCCCTATCTGGCCGGCAGTATCATGCTGACCGCCGATCAGGTCTTCGGCACAGACCGCTTCCCGCCCCTCGGGCTGAACGCGCCGCGTGCCATTGCAGCCGGGCCGGATGACGATCTGTATGTTGCAGACTCACGCAACCATCGCATCCTGCACATTTCTACCAGCGGGGAGCTCCTCCATGAATGGGGCACATTTGCAGACAACTCGACGGGCACTGCGCCGATCGGTCAATTCTATGAACCGTGGGGTGTGGCTGTCGGACCCGATGGTTCGATCTATGTCACCGACACCTGGAATCATCGCGTGCAGAAATTCACGAAGGAGGGCAAGCCGCTGACGATGTGGGGGCAATACGGGCAGCCTCTGCCGGACGATCCCAAGTCGAAGGGCTACTTCTGGGGTCCACGCGGCATTGCCGTCGACTCGCGCGGAAACGTCTTCGTGGCCGATACAGGAAACAAACGTATCGTGGTCTTCGATGCAGATGGGAAATATGTCACCGAGTTCGGCACACCCGGGCTGGATCCCGGTCAGTTCGATGAGCCCGTGGGAGTCGCCGTGGCACAGGATGGTACCGTTTTTGTGACCGATACCTGGAATCAGAGAGTCCAGTCTTTCATGCCTGATGAAAGTGGAACCTACTATTTTCCGCTGCAGCAATGGGATGTGGAAGCATGGTCTGGACTGAACAACAACGTCCAATCGCTGGACAACAAGCCTTTGCTCGCTGTTGGCCCGGACAAACACGTGTTTATCACAGACCCGGAAGGCTACCGCGTGATCGAGTTCACGGACAGCGGGCAATTTGTGCGAGCCTGGGGAGACTACGGCGTGGGCGCTAACGAAATCGGCCTGGCTGCGGGCGTGACCGTGGATCCATCCGGCTTTATCTGGGTGACCGATGCCAGCAACAATCGGATATTAAGATATATGCTGCCTTGATCAGCCGCATAACGATAACAAGCCCTTTCAACACGAAAGGGCTTGTTACTTAATCAGTTTACTATGGCAGGGAATATTTGGATTCCCGCGTTTTACCGGGCGGCCGGGTCATAAACCTGCCGAGACCACCCCATTCATCCGCCGGTACACCGGCTAGATTTCGACCGCCAGGCAGGTCAGCGTCTGCTCCACTCCGGGCATTACCTGAACAGAGGAAGCAATGAGCGTCCCCAGCTTGCCCAGATCCTCAGCCTCAACAATGGCAACGGTATCATAAGGTCCAAATGTCATGTTGGCTTCGAGCACATGCGGGGTCTCGCGTAATCGGCGCACAACCTCTTTAATGTCACCGGCCCGAATTTTGATCATCACATAAGCTTTCATGGATCATTCTCCTTATTTTGAATTATCAGGGCGCAGAAATACTGCCCAGTAAACAGCAGCGACCAGCACTGCCCCGCCGATGATGTTTCCGATGGTTACCGGGATGAGATTATTGACGAAAAAAGCCTGCCAGGTCAAAAGTTCAAGCTTGGGGACCTTGTCTCCAACAGCAGCAACGAACTCCGGGTCGAAATTCTTGACGAACAGAGCATAGGGAATGAAATACATGTTGGCAACACTGTGCTCGAACCCGGCCGCGACAAAGGCGGTGATCGGGAATATAATGGCAAATATCTTATCGATCGTGCTACGGGCGCTATACGTCAGCCAGACTGCCAGGCACACCAGCGCGTTGCAGAGGATGCCAAGCGCAATGGCCTGCATGAAAGTGATATCCACTTTCGCCACGCCAATTCTCAACGCGGTAATGCCAACCGAGCTGGATCCAAACGTGTACTGCCTTGTCAGGAACATCAGCCCGGCCGTACCGATCGAGCCGACGAAGTTTCCCAGATAAACAATGACCCAGTTGCGCAAAAGCGCCTGGCCGGTCACTTTGCCGTTGGCCCAGGCCATGACGATCAGATTGTTGCCCGTGAACAGCTCCGCCCCGCCCACAACCACCAGGATAAGTCCAAGGCAAAAGACAACGCCCATCAGGAGCCTGGTTACACCATAGGGCAACCCGGTGTTAAAGGCGACCGCCCCGTCTGCAGCAGTAACAGCCATCCCGCCTGCACCGATCGTCGTCGCAAAAATCGCGCCCAACGCGATGAAGGCGCCTGCCAGGACAGACAGCATGAACATCTTGAAAATGGGCATCTCCGCTTTACGAACGCCCAGATACTCAGCCCGTGCCGCCATCTCTGCCGGCAGTAATGCATCGATACGAATTTCACTCATAGTAGTCTCCGATATGTGAAGTTATTCACAATTTAATTGAGTATATCAGGCGCGGACGAGACCGCAAAAAGAGTCTGTAACCAGTTTCGCATGATTTTCTTCCGCGAATCTCAGGGCTGCCCTTCCTTCCTGGATCCCCCCAGCCAGGCAAAGACACCACCTGCCAGAAGTACCAGGGCAATGCTGCCAATGGCCACTTTCATGATGGCAGTGTTGTTTTGCTGGACGGTCGCTGCGGGGTCAGTGCGAGCGGGTAATGAAGCCGCAGCCGGAATGGTGACACTTGTAGTTGGTACACTCGTCGATGTCAGAGTCGCGGACTCGGTCGGCGCCGGGGTTTGGGAAGCGGTTGCCACAGCCAATGCCTTCATAATGAGCAGCTTATTGCCAGGATAAATACTGTTATCAGATAGATTATTCAGGCTTTTGATCTCATCGATTTTGACGTTATAGGCAATGGCGATCTGCCACAGCGTTTGGCCCGGCCTTACTTCGTGAATGACGTCTCCTGCCTCATTTGGGGTGCTGACAACGGCCGCAGGAACAATGGCCGCCTCCGCGCCCGGGACGGGTGATCCGCCCTCGACGGAGGTGGCGGCCGCCTGAGGCGCCCCACTCGTCGTCGGACGCGCGCAATCGATAACGTAATACACTCTGCCGCCGCTGACCGCCACTCCGGCTCCGATTTCCGTCAGATCCGGGGAGATCATCGTATTCAAATGCGGAGCATCGCCCGTCCACCCATCGACCGCAGCCTGGGCCGACATGCTCTCCCTGCCCCCCGTGATATTCTCGGATCGAAAGCCGCCCAGCGACAAATCGCCGGACAGAGGATAACCAGCCGCCAGCAAGCGGTCGGTCACGCCGATGCCGCCCGGGCCAGAGTGGGTCATGCTGCCCGTTGCAGCCATAAAATCCGCCTGGGACTGGGCCGTGTACATCAGGATCGAATTGATGCTGTAAGGTGCCAGGCCGTAGGAGGCCCGCAGCGCATTGACCGCATCGATCAAATCATAGGGCGAGCCTGCGAGGCGCGGCATTTCGGCCGATCCGGCCGAAGATGTGGATGCTGAGCCCAGTGAAACAAAAAGCGCCACAAGAAATACACTGCCGAAGGTCAATGTGCGCCGCCACATGCAAATAATTATAATGCGCTTGTTTTTGAAACCGATCTATCTCATCTGCGGTTAAGCCTCACCATTCGCCTGCACGGACGACCAAATGGAAATCGAGCCTCGGACCGAAAGTTGAACCTAACCGCCATCCCATCAGGGCCGCTGTGCCGGAAGGTCCTGCCAATGCCCGCCATGTTGAAGCCATTGACTGCGCCAGGCTTCGACAGTTTCGCTCTGCAACGCCAGCTTGTAATCCAACAACTGGTCCCCTCGTTTTAATTGAACAGATAATTCGTTCCACAAGCCCGAGGGGCAATTTTGGATTCCGGTAATGCTGCTCCGAGGAATGTACGTCAGAATCCATCCCTGCCGTACTTTCAAATCCTCCTGAATCACCACCATATAATTGCTGGTAAGCAATAACAGGGTGTTGGGCGATATTGGCCGCCGGAAGAAGTGCAGCCAGCGCTTCCAGGTACCGGGTTGAAATACCAGTTCCTGCAATTCCTCTCCAGGCAGCAGACCATAGATTTTCACGCCGTTTGAAAACTTGAGCGGCAAAGTCTCAAGGGCTTGCTGCATAGCTAGGGAATAAACGTTTTGTTCCGTGGATGTGCCAGACCTTGCTTTGGTGGATTCCAGTAATTGACGCAAGGGGCGCGACAGATAGTTCCAGGCCACCGTATTGAACTCCATTCTGACGCGCGTTGGCGAGCCCGGACCTTGAGCGACAATTTCCAGGCACCCATAAAGTAACAATAACGTGACCTTCAGATATATCAGTCCACCTCCTTTTAAGTATGTGACCTGGGGTTCCTGGTCTGGCCAGATTGAAGCCAGGATATGGATTAGGCCGGCAGGTGTAAATACCAGGGCCTGCCCGGGTACATAATCCCAGCCATGCTGTATCTGCGGTGGAAAGGCAATGATGGTCTGGATGGTTTCGCAAGCCGCCAGGGACATCACAGCCGGTGATCGAAGCTCGAGAGACAGCTCAGAAAGGTCCTTCAATTTTGAAGGATGGCGTTCCAACCCTCGCGCTGGGACCTCCTTCTTCAACTCCGCCAGCCGTTTTTCGCGGTCGTCTGTTGAACTAGCCATGAGAAAACCTATCTCCGCTTAGGTGTGCGTAGAGAACGAATATGGGGATCGTAAGCGCGAAGCTCTGCATGGCTGGTTATTGATCCAGAAATGGCTCAACAATCTTTTGTAACGTTTCCGCCTTCTTTAACCCATAGTCCAAATGATGAACATCCCCATCACGATCAATGATCAGCATAGGTGAAAGCGGCGGATTCAAATATTGGGCAGTGTATAAATTGCCAAGCGCACGGGCCACCTCAAGCGGGGCAACAGCAAAGTGCCACTCGAAGCCATATTCTTCCGAATATTCCTTAAGCGAGTCCGCATCTTCGTTGACATCGACGTCCAGGCTGACCGAGATCAGATCCTCCGGGTTGCTAAGCAAGTTGTGGAGATTTCTCACCTCGTGAGCCTGGACGATACAATTTGGGCACCACATCGCCATGGTTTCAACAAGCACAACCTTTCCGGCAAAATCGTTCATGGTAAAGGTTTCGCCGGTCTGCACGTCGGTGAGTTCATAACCGAACCATTCCGGGCGGCTGGCTTCAGTGGCTGTCGGTGAAGATGCACAAGCCGTCAGAAGCAAACTGATTGGAACAAGACTAAAAAGTGCGAGGCGGAATATTTTTAAAATTTTGGATGAATTGCTATCTGAGGTCATTAGGTTTGTCCCAGCTTACAATCTGGCTGCCATGTGGTAATACAGGTCGTTCCAGCGCAGCTCCTTTTTGAAATCTTCGATGCAGGTCTTTTCATCGATCAACAGGAACTCGATCCCGGCCATCTCGGCAAAGTCGCGCAGATGATCG
>JBAVVF010000273.1:0-2568 GCA_049697155.1 Anaerolineales bacterium | reverse complement strand
ATTCCGATACAATGGCAAAGAACGATAATAGAATACAATCCTTATCGGCGGTGGCTCGACTTTTGGCGACAGGAATAAGAGATGAAAAAAGGTTCAAAAACAAGTAAGTTTGGCACAACTTCGAGAGTCAATCACGACTCATCAGATTATTACAATTCAAAACTTTACTCAGAACTATCTGACAAAAAAACCGGGGACGGCTCTAAACCTGCTGCAGATAATCCATTCCCTGTTGAATATGAAAACAAAATCATTTTAGGAACTTCCGAGAACATGAGGGAAATTCCTGACAACTCACTGCACCTAATGGTGACATCACCACCTTATAATGTTTCCAAAGAATATGACGAGGATTTGTCGCTGCGAGAATACTTACAACTTCTCAGGAATGTTTTTGCCGAAACTTATCGCGTGCTTGTTTATAGCGGTCGCGCCTGCGTGAACGTTGCAAATCTTGGGCGCAAGCCATATATTCCACTTTCAGATTACATTTCCCACATGATGATCGACATCGGCTTCAAAATGCGTGGGGAAATCATTTGGGCTAAAGGCGCAGGCGCAGGCGTCTCAATGGCATGGGGTAGTTGGCAATCTGCGTCAAATCCGGTTTTGCGAGATACACATGAGTATATTCTTGTTTTCTCGAAAGGCACCTTTGAACGCAAGAGAGATGATAGAGAAAACACAATCACTAAAGAGCAGTTCATGGAATGGACAAAATCGGTTTGGACGATGAATCCAGAATCAGCAAAAAAAGTCAAGCACCCTGCTCCCTTTCCTGTCGAGCTGCCTTATCGACTCACCCAACTATACACATTCAAAGGCGATATTGTTCTAGACCCTTTTATGGGAAGTGGTTCAACCGCTATTGCGGCATTAAAATCTGAACGCAAGTTCATTGGCTATGATATTGATCCGGAATACATAAAGATTGCAGAGGAAAGAATCGCCCCCTACAAACTACAAACAACCCTGGGAACATGATTATCACTCCCCTCTTCAGAAGAAGAGGGGAGTTCTCTTTATGGTAATGAAAAGAACCTGCTTCGAAAGGGAAGCAGGTTCAGGTTCGGAAAGAGCCGAGTGAATTACTTGATTACATAGGTAACGCTTACATTCACGGTGAAGGTCAGTTGTCCGGGCTGGATCGGTACCGCCGCGGCTTCAGAAGCCAGGCCACCGCCGCCGCCCTTGCCATCGAAGATGGGATAGGCCTGAGCGTCGGAAAAGCCGATGGACTGGATCTCGCCCAGGGTGAGTCCGGCCGCTTCCGCCAGGGCCTGGGCCTGTGACTCGGCATCCTTGACTGCCTCGGCGCGGGCCTGCTTGAGGGCTTCGCTCTTCTCCGCGACGTCGAACTGCACGCTGTTGACGGTGTTGGCACCGGCCTGGACGACGGTATCGAGCAGGTCGCCGAGCTTGTCGAGGTCACGGACGGTGACGAAGACGGTGTTGTCCACGGCGTAGGTCTTCTCGCCGGTCGGCCGCCCCGTCAGGGGATCGAACTGGTCCATGGGCCAGATGCTGAAGTTGGTCGTGCGGACGTCCTTGGGGTCGATGCCGAAATCCGTGATGGCCTTGATGACCTTCTGAGTCTGCTCATTGTTCTCGGCAACCGCCTCGGCCGCGGTCAGCTTCTCGGTATGCACGCCCAGATAGATGGAAGCAATGTCCGGGGCCAGGTAGGCCTCTCCGCTGCCAGAAACGCTCAAGGTCCGTATGACCGGCTGACCGGACGGGCTAACAGCCGTCGGCGAGCAGGCGCTCACGACAAGGGCAAGCACCATCACCGCTAAAACAAAAAAGGACTTGGTCTTCATATCAATTTACTCCTTGTTGAAATTTCTCTTCCCTGAATAGACGAAAGATACTCCAGAAAGTTCCCTTAGTTCGCTGGAAATAGTTGTTAATCGCCGCCGGGGACGGCGGGAGCTTCAAGACCTAAATAAGGCAGTTTCAGCCCCAAAATGCCCAGATTTAGGGGATTGGCACTTGTATTTTCGCAGATTTGCCTGTACAATCTTGATACATTTGTTCTAAGTATGCGCGTTCCGTGGAGAAACGAGAAGTTATGCCGATAGACTTCCAGCAAATTTATACTCGCATCCGGGAGATCGCCGCAGGGGCAGAGGAACGAAAACGAACTCTCGACGAACGACGCGCGCTGGCCTGTAATCTGCTGGCTACCTACGCTTCTGAATTGGAGCTCCTGCGTCAAAGGGTAAAGGCTGCTGCAGCGCTGGACCCCACCGTCCGCTGTGCCATCCCGCTAAACGAACCGCTTACTTCCACCTTTCCTCCGCCTGCTTCGGTTGCCGATGTGACTGTCATCGCCGCCGACGGTTCCCAGGTCAACCCGGACCGCCACGCCTCCATCCAATTTTGTATTATCAATGTTGGTGTGATCACCATGAAACTTCATTCTGGTGAAACCCCGGAAATTAGCGTCCAAACCGAATTGTTATATGGGGATGAACTTCTACCAAACGGCAATCCGATGTCTGATGGAATGGTTGCGTTGAAACGTGACATCAGCGAGCGCTTCAAGCTCGATGAACTATCCAAAGG
>JBAVVF010000272.1:0-1840 GCA_049697155.1 Anaerolineales bacterium | reverse complement strand
CATGGTCACGCCGTTATTGATTTACTCCCAGGCCACGCTGACCAGCACGGCCCGCACAACTACACGCTTCCGATAGGTATTTGTCTTCTCCTCATATTCCTTACAAGTGATAAGCGTCAGCCACGGCTTCTCTTCATGTTTGAGTCCGGACTGATCGTTCGGTTCAACGATGGCATTGGTACGCACTTCGAACGTGTATTTCTGTCCGTAGGCATGGACAATGATCTTATCGCCAAACTTGAGCTTGTTCAGATTCACAAACGGTCCCGGCAAGCCATTGGACAAGTAGACATGTCCGGTCAGGACGCTGTTTCCATTCCAGGATGGGAAGGCGCTTCCTTCCAGCCACCCGGCCTGGCTGCCCAGCCAGGAGACGTTCCAGGTCCCATCCTTGAGCGGCACGCCGACGACGGGCAGGTTGACCCCGAGCGCGGGAATCTCGACTGTCACGCCATTCGCAGCCGTATACACTTCCGGTGGGACATTGCTCAGGTCGGTAACCTTGTGCGGCGCAAAGCCTGTGGCAGGCAGGAGTCGCGTGCCTGAAGGACGGTTCCCCCCTCCTCCTCCAGTGCTCGTCGCGCCCAATGTGAGCGTGGAACTGGAGCCGTAGACATCGATCAGGTCGCCCGGGTCGTAGTCGCGTTCGGTGGAGAAGACATTTGGATTTTGAGGAACACTGACATCCCCGGGCAGGCTGGTCCAGGCCACATTGGCAGTGTTGACAATGCCGCCCGCAGGCAGGGATAACACAGTTACGCGGAAAGTAACTCTTCCGTTCCCGCCGCCCAACACGAAATTGCTCCAGCCGGCTGTAATTGTGCCGCCGGCTTCGGCACATGCCACGTCCGCGGGCTGAGCGCCCGAGATGCATTCCAACGAGCCGGACACATACTGCAGCTCCGCAGGCAGATCGTCCAGGACCACAACGTCAAAGGCGTTCGTTTCGCTTGCCGCAGTGTGCTGGATGGTCAGGGTAATGGTGATTTCAGAACCAACAGAAACCGTCGCAGTGCTGGCTGTTTTCACGATGGAAAGATCCGGTTCAGCAACCCTGACGGTGGTTGTCACCGGGCCGAGGCTGCCGGAACCGCCCCAGGTCCATTCTGCGCTATTCCGCAAATTCACTCCGGACAGGTTCTGGGCGCTGTCCAGCACGACGGCCCGGTAGTTGATCTCAAGAGTCTGATCCGATCTCGTGTTATTCGTCAGCGTCCCAAAATCAAACGTCACGCGGCGGCCGACATCGACCGTCGTTGTCCCGCCCGCGTCATCCACGGTCGGGTTGGCGCAGATCGAGGCGAAGCCGCCGGCCATATCCGTCGTTAGGCCATTCGGGGTAATACTCACGCAATCCATGTAGGAGAGTCCGCGTTCCATCGTATCCACGAACGTGGCGCTGGTAAAGATGCCCGGCGGGACATTGACACTGACCCGGTAGGTCACGATCTCACCGATGGCCACCTCGGGATGCGTCGTCGATGGTTCATTGCTGTCAACGACCGACTTGCTCAATCCATCCGGATCGTCCTGCCAGGGCGTGACTGTAACACTGTCATCATCATCCTCATCTGTCGAATCATTATTCGGTGTAGAGTCCGGATCGACCAGGCTCGACGAGGCGACCTGCGCGTAATTCACATATGAGCCGGAAATATTGACTTGAACAGTGATTGTAAGAGATCTGCTCTCATCGTCCGCCAGGCTGCCAACGGTCCAGATACCGCTGTCGGGATCGTAGGCACCGCCGCCGGTGTCTGAGACATAGGTGAAGCCGGTTGGGATCACATCTGTCACTGTCACGCCGGTGGCAGCATCGGGACCTCGATTGACAATGTTA
>JBAVVF010000271.1:0-3624 GCA_049697155.1 Anaerolineales bacterium | reverse complement strand
TTTCCAGAGACCGCGACTTCGCCAGCAGATAGCCCACGACGGTCGCGCTGAGCGCGCCGGCCAGCAGTCCCAGCACGATTTCGAGGAGTGTTATGCCGGTGTGATAGATCAAGCTGCCATCCAGGAGGGCTTTGAGAAATCGGGCCCAGACGCTGAGCGGGGACGGCAGGATAAAGTTTGGCAGGCCCCCGTACAATGTGATGAGGTGCCAGGCCAGCAGACCTGCGACCACGGAAATCAATCCGAGCCAGTTATGGGAGCCGTTCCGGGAAAGCGTACGAATCAAGTTTGGGTTCATGGTGTGTCTGTTGGGGCCAAATAAAATGCGCCTCGCAGAGAAACTCCACGGGGCGCGGACGCGGCACGAGCGTCGATTGAGAACGATCCGAAAAAAAAGTCCCGAAAACAAACTGCGTTTTCGGGACTTAAGTCGAATCAGACTCACATGAGCCTGCATCCTTCTTCCATCCAGACTGTTACTGTCGGCCCTGGAATTTCACCAGATCATGCATTTGGAGTCAAACGGCCTGCCGTTTGCAGAAGCAAGCTTCTGCACTCCATATTGCTCGTGGGCTGTACCACCGATCGGGAATTGCACCCTGCCCCGAAGGTTTTTATTTGGTTGTCGAGATTATACCCTATCGGGCACTCCGTATCTCAGTCTGCTTTGACGATGCAATCGACTGGGCAAACCGTGACGCACTTGGGTGAATCATGGTGGCCCACGCATTCGACGCAGGTCGCCGCGTCGATCACATAGGTGACACCATCGCCTTCGCTGATAGACTCAGTCGGGCATTCTGGTACGCAAGCGCCACAGGCGATGCACTCTTCAGTAATTTTCATTGCCATGGTTGTGACTCCTTCAAAAGTTTATTACTGCGGCTATAAAAGTACTCCAGGCCGTGCCTTGCGTCAAATGACGAATATCTCTTGTTTGGTGAATTTTGTCACAGTTCTTTTTTAAGTGTGAGGATGTCACGGCGAACCAGCCAGAGAGGGAGTATGCCAAACACCCCAAAGGACATATCAATCAATGTCCAGAACCACGGAATGCCGCGCACCACTCCGAAAATCAGCGCCCAGGGGACGATCAGCAAACAGGCAATCATCCCGAACTCGACGACCCAGATATTCCTGACGGGGTCGCGCAGGGGTCCCAGAAATACCACCGCAATGACGATGTGGGCGAACGCCAGCCAATCCGTCCCGTACGCCAGGAGCGGATACTGCCCATAGCCATTCTGAACGCTGTCGTTGACGCGGCTGATCCAAGCCGCCAGCGCGGGCAGGACCTGCGACAGGGATGAATCTGTTCCCAACCAGCCATTCAGCAGCCCCAGTTCCCAGCGCAAAGGGATGGCCGTCAGGCCGGCCGCAGTCAGGGCAAAGATAAAAAAGAGAATCAGAAAGCGGATTCGGCGCTGCAAAGCAGTTTTGTTTGTCAAGGTGGCCTCCGCTCATAAAATAACAGACCGGAAGTCTCATTTGCTCTCATGAGACTTCCGGTTGCTATCAATAGGGCGGGTTGACAACCCGCCTTACTTCAACTGCGCCTTGATCTTCCCGGCCGTTTCCTTATAAGCCGTCAGCTTATCGCGCTCCTTTTGGACCAGGGCAGCCGGAGCTTTGTTGGCAAAGTCGCCCGCCAGGAGCTTTTCCAGCCGGTCGATATGTGACTGAGCTTCCTTCAGTTCCTTTTCGAGACGAGTCTTTTCTTCGGCCAGATCGACCATGCCGGCCAGCGGAAGATAAACTTCCACGGGGCCGATCACCAAAGCCGCAGAATCTTTCGGTTTCTCGGCCAACGACCGGGCAATCGCAAGATCCGCTTCGCTGAGGCCGGCCAGCGAGGCGAGCACTTGGGATTGCGTCTCCAGCAAATTGAGCTTCGCGCCTGCCGCGATCGTCGCGGCGATACGCTTGCTGGGGGGCACACCCCTCTCCGCGCGCAGGTTGCGGACGGAACGGACGATCTCCTGCACCAGCTCAAAATCGGCAAGCTTGGACGTCTCCCAGCCTTCGGGGTCGCGCGGCTCGGGCCAGGTCGCCACGATCAGGGCCTGGGGCCAATCCTCTGCCATAGCCTTCAATGGCGATACCAAAATGGCCTGGCGCAGATGATCCCAAAGTTCTTCGGTCACAAAGGGCGTGAACGGATGGAGCAGCCGCAAAGCTGTGTCGAACACACGGCTCAGGGTATCCACGGCCCGGGACGCCCGCGGACCGCCCGCGGCCAGCTCCTGCTTTGCAATCTCCACGTACCAGTCGGCAAAGTCATTCCAGAGGAAGTCATAGATTTGCTGACCGGCCTGACCATACTGGAAGTTCTGGAAGAGACGTTCCACGTCGCGCACAAGCTGCTGGAGCCGCGCCCAGATCCAGGAATCTGCAAGTGTCCAGTGGTCAGTATTCAGTGAGTCAGTGTTCAGTGAGTCAGTTCCTGACACCTGCGCCGTAACACCTGACACAGCACTGATCACAAACCTTCCCACATTCCAGAGCTTATTAGCGAAGTTTCGATTGGCCTCCACCTTTTTCACAGAGAGGTTCATGTCGTTGCCTGGCGTCGCGCCCACCAGCAGGGTGAAGCGCAGCGCATCGGTGCCGAAGTCATCCATGACAATGAGCGGATCGATCACGTTGCCATAGGTCTTGGACATTTTGCGGGAATGTTCATCGCGGATCAGCCCATGCAGATACACGGTATGGAATGGCACCTGGCCGGTGAATTCCAATCCCATCATAATCATGCGCGCCACCCAGAAAAACAGGATGTCATATCCCGTCTCCATGTAGGAGGTGGGATAGAAGTATTTGTAGTCGGGCGTCTCATCCGGCCAACCCAGCGTGGAGAAGGGCCACAACCCCGAGGAGAACCAGGTATCCAGCACGTCTTCATCCTGACGAATTTCCTGCGAGCCGCAGGTCGCACACTGAGTCGGGTCTTCACGCCCGGTGGTCATGTGCCCGTCCGAGCAGTACCAGACCGGGATGCGGTGTCCCCACCACAACTGCCGGCTGATGCACCAATCCTTGATGTTTTCCAGCCAGTTGAAATAGGTCTTTTCAAAACGCTCCGGAACGATCTTGATCCGGCCATCTCTGACAGCTTCCAGGGCAGCCTTCGCCAGCGGCTCGATGCTCACGAACCATTGAGTCGAGATCATCGGCTCGACGATCTCACCGCCGCGCTGCGAGCGCGGGATGGTCGTGCGATAGGGCTCGGTCTTGATGACCAGGCCAGCCCTCTTCATATCAGTCCACATATTTTTGCGGGCCTCGAAGCGGTCCTGACCCTTGTACGGGCCGCCGTTTTCATTGATCTTTGCCGCCTCGTCAAGTATCGAGATAATGGGCAGGTTGTGGCGCTGGGCGATGGCATAGTCGTTGGGATCGTGACCGGGAGTGATCTTCAGGGCGCCCGTGCCAAACTCGATGCTCACGTATTCATCTGCGATGACGGGGATCTCGCGACCCAGGATTGGCACGATCACCTTTTTACCGATGAACCTTTTATAACGGTCATCGTCAGGGTGAACCGCGACAGCCGTATCGCCCAGGATCGTCTCCGGGCGGATGGTTGCCACAGGTATGAATTCATCTGAACCGGCCAGTTTATAT
>JBAVVF010000270.1:0-4763 GCA_049697155.1 Anaerolineales bacterium | reverse complement strand
GGGAAATATTGGTCCCCAACGCGAGAATGATAACCTGCCTGAAATTGACATTGTCGACCCGGACGCAAGACAGTTTGTTGTATCCAAGCCTTTCCCTGCGGCAACACTCATCACAACCACGGCTCTTGAGGCTTATGACCAGGTCCTTGAGGATGCAGGGGCAAGCAAGGGATTAAATTGTGACGGAACCTTCTTTCTGCGCCGCGATGCGATTGACAGCCGGATTGTGGACGAAGTGCTGAATGGCACAGGCGGAATTATTGATGACCCTTCTCAGGTTGGCGGCTGGTTAACAATCCCATCTGCTGTTGCCTGCACCGATTCGGACCGCGACGGCATGCCGGACGTTTGGGAACAAAAACATGGTTTCAACTCCAATGATGCTTCTGATGCAACAGAAGATGCCGATGGGAACGGATATACAAACATCGAAGAATTCCTGAATGGTACCAGCCTGCTTCCATAGCAGGGGAGCTCGTCAGTGCAGCAAACCTCATTAAATCAGATCGAAAATTTACAAAACCTGGTTCAAGTGAAAACACTCCTTTTCATTGGGCCCAAACCGCCTCCGATTGGAGGCTCTCCCCTCACGGTGCAGGCCATGCTCGATGAACTGGCTTTATATCCCTCCATACGGGTGACATTGATCAACACTTCGCCGGCTTTGGATGTCAGAAAGAAAATGACCGGTTTTAATTTTGAGAAGGTCAGGCGGTCGGTGTTAATCCTGCCAAGATACGCATATGAAATTCCGCGTTGTGATGCGGTTTTGGTGTTTGCCAATGATCTCTTTGCCATTACTCTTGCGCCTCTCCTGTTGTTTATAGCGCGATTGTTTCACAAACCTTTCTATCTGAAGCCTGTTGGAGCAGGTTTGGATTTATTTATCAAAGCCCGAAAAAAAATATTCCGTGAGTATTTGTTGAGCGTCCTGCATGCCACCAACGGCATCTTGGCGCAGACCCGCCTGCTCGTGGATGATTTGAAGAAGCTTGGGGTTACGAACACTTACTATCTTCCAGGGTGCAGGCCATTGGGCTCTATTTACCCGGTTCAAAATGATGGAATGGCTGGCTTTCGGATCATTTTCCTGGGCCATATTACCCGACTTAAGGGCCCGCTGATTTTGCTGGATGCCCTTACATTCCTCTCAAAAATTTGCGATCAACAAGTAACCTGTGATTTTTATGGTCCCATCCACGACGAAATCCATGATGAGTTCCTGCAGAAACTGGCGTCAGTTCCCAACGCCCATTATTGTGGTATTGCCAGACCTGGCAGCGGGCCGCAATTGATTTCACAATATGACGCGCTGGTATTGCCAACTTACTATGACACAGAAGGCCATCCGGGTGTGTTGATCGAAGCCATGCATGCCGGGGTGCCGGTAATCAGCACACGGGTTCGGACGTTCCCCGAATTGATCACAAATGGCTGGAATGGCTTCCTCGTTCCGACACAAGATAGTCGTGCACTCGCGGAAGCCATCCATGTCCTTGCTTTGGAGCCAGCCTTACAGGAAAAAATGGGACAGGCTAATTATCAAAAAGGTCTGGAATTTCGTGCAGAAAACGTTGTAGCCGAAATGCTGAAAATCGTTTTTCCAGACTCTGCATTCGCCAAAGAGCAGAGTTGATGCGCATCCTTTTTATGGCGCAGTGCTATGCTCCGGAAGATGTTAGCGCTGCAGTCCTGATTACGGAACTTGCCACTGACCTGGTAAAGCGCGGTCATCAGGTAAGTGTTGTGACTGGCGCACCGAACTATCCACATGGTCGTATCTTCAGGGGATATCGTAATCATTTCTACCAGGCGGAAATATTGGACGGCGTTCGTGTGATCCGCACCTGGAGTTATATTTCGCCGTCCAAAAAATTCTGGGCGCGGTTATTCCATTACGGGACATACAGCGCAACGGCTTTTTATGGCGGATTAGCTGCCGGCCGCCCGGATGTACTCGTCAGCTATTCGCCCCCCCTCCCTCTCGGGCTTTCAGCCTGGCTGCTTGGCCGGATATGGCATACACCCTGGGTGCTTCAGCTCGAGGACCTCTATCCCGATGCCGCAATCGCGGCAGGCCTGATGACAAACAAAAAGGTTATCTCCTTCTTCCTCGGGATGGAAAAATTCATCTATCAAAATTCCCGGCATATTTCTGTCATCTCAGAGAGTTTCCGGCAAACTTTGCTCACAAAGAAAGTCCCCAATTTAAAATTGGAAGTTATTCCTGTGTGGGCTGATCCCGACAAGATACACCCCGGGCCGAAAGAAAATACCTTTCGCCACAAGTATGGACTCGACGGCAAATTTGTTGTGATGTATGCAGGCAATATCGGGTTGACATCCTGCCTGGAGGATGTGCTGGATACAGCGGAAATCCTTCGAGGACAGGCCAAAATCCAATTTGTAATTGTTGGAGAAGGGGTAAAGAAGGAAGCGCTGGAAGCAGGGAGACAGAGCAGACAGTTGACAAATGTTATTTTCCTGCCTTATCAACCTCGAGAAATCTTTCCTGAGATGCTGGCTGCGGCCGATGTCATCCTGGTAACTCTCAATGCCAGCGCAGCGCTTTCGTCCCTGCCAAGCAAGATCTTCAACGGGATGGCCGGTGCTCGGCCGATCTTGGCAGTGGCTCCGCCTGGAAGTGGGCTGGCGCACATCGTCGAGGAAGCAGGTTGCGGGTGGGTTGTGCCGCCTGGATCGCCTCTGGAATTGGCAGTGACTATTGCTCAGTTGGTGGGTCAGGAGCCCTTGCTCATCCAAACAGGGCGAAACGGTCGCGCTCATCTCGAAAAATATTATTCGCGCAATTATTGTGTTGATGCATACGAAAAAATGTTGATTGCTTTGTGCAGTCGTACGCAATGGAAACCTGCAAATGTTGGAGAGGTACTATGAATGTAGAAATCTTTGCTGAATGGATACGCCGACAGGGGCATCGGGTATATCGTACGGCCAGCAGCTATTGGTACGATGCCGGTCCTCACGTGCTTCAAGCTTTTCCATACCACTGGCTGATCACTCCCGGCAAAAAGGAGATTCACGACCTGATGATCAGGCACGGAATCATTGCTCTGCGCTATTCAACGCCGCTGGATTTTCCCCCCGGTACGGTGAGTTATCACGTTGTCTTGCACATGCCTTATGAACTTGATAAATTGAAGCCACAAACCCGCAATGGGGTCAAGCGTGGCCTGGAACACTTTCAGATTGAACGAATTTCATTTGCAAGATTGGCAACCGAGGGATGGGCTTTGCAATATGACACCCTGGTCCGCCAGGACCGTCTGCGCAGCATGAAGCAGGCGGATTGGGAACGCCTGTGTCGTTCGGCGGATGGATTGCCGGGCTTCGAGGCGTGGGTAGCGACCTCAAAGGGGGAACTGGCCGGGGCCGTGATCATTTGTCGCATTGGCAACATATTCAGTGTGCCATATGCAATGAGCCGCAGTTGCCACCTGGGTAACCATGTGAACAATGCTCTGTTCTATTCGATCAGTTGCGACATGTTAAAACGGAAGGGCATAAGCGGCGTATTCTTCACGGTTCAATCCCTGGATGCACCCGCTAACGTGGATGAATTTAAGTTTCGAATGGGTTTTGAGTCCAAGGCTGTGCGTCAGCGAGTTGATTTTCACCCGCTCCTCAGCCCACTTGCTGCCCCAACCGTTCATGCCTGGATCCGAAAGCTGCTCGAACGCGACTCGTCGAATCCTCTTCTCGCGAAAGCCGAAGGGATGCTGCGCTTTCACATTGACGGCAAGTTTCCTCTCGCTGAACAAACCTGGCCGGAATGCCTGATGGAACAAAAAGAAGTATTCGTTCATTGATTTGCAGAACCGGGTAATGCTGGATGATGTCAAATCTTGATGGCTGTCAACTGCCGAGCATACCAAAATTTGCGGCCGGACCCGCCAAATTGCTGCGGAAATCACTCATTCTGCACATCAAGCGCATGCTTGCGGTTCCGTGGAACCGCCATGTAAAAAAATGGCTGAAGCGGGCCTATTACACATCCCTTCGCTGGCAGGGAGGTTCAGCTGTGCAAACAATGGCCAAAGACTTTGCCCCAACTGTTCCGTTGAAGAGAGGGGACCTCGTGAGAGTGCGTCCCCCCGAGGAAATTGCTTCCACGCTTGACCCCTTCAAAGAATTAAAAGGTTGTGCGTTTCTTCCGGAAATGTATCAATACTGCGGTACAAAGCAGCGCGTGCTCAAGTCGATGCAGCATTTTATGGATGAGCGTGATTACAAGCTCAAGAAAGCACGCGGCGTGGTTTTGTTAGAGGACATAATTTGTAACGGAACCCCCACATTTGGCGCCTGCGATCGTTGCTGTTTTCTGTTCTGGCGCGAAGAGTGGTTGGAAAAGATTGCAGAGGACTGAGCATCAAGGGAAACAGGAATGACTCGTTTATTATCCCACCCCACGCGACCCAAGAATTTGGATACCGGGCTTTTTAGTTCTTTCGAAAGAAAAACCAGCGGACTAACCAAACGCGCTTTTGATTTTATGGCCGCATTGTTTGGTTTAATCTTGCTTGCGCCCATATTTGTGCTAATTGCCATTCTGATCAAGCATGATTCTCCGGGACCTGTCTTTTACTGGGGAGCGCGTATCGGACGAAATGGCCGCGTCTTTAAGATGCTGAAATTCCGGACCATGTATGAGACCTCAAGGAGTTACCAGGGAGCCCGGGTCACTTGCAGGGAAGACGACCGTATCACTCCGCTCGGAAAGTGGCTGCGTGATACCAAGCTCA